>JBGTFX010000263.1:0-8947 GCA_041747055.1 Balneolaceae bacterium | reverse complement strand
AAGGTTGATTCAGCCCAATGGTTTATAGATTCAATTATTCAACGGCAGAATACATTGATGAATACCATGAAAACCATTGTGGCACTGCAAGAAGATTTCTTTAAATATGGAGAGGGTCTAAGGCCAATGATTTTGAAGGATATCGCGGAGAGGATAGGAATGGATATTTCAACTATTTCCAGAGTCGTGAATGGAAAATATGTTCAAACAAATTTTGGAGTTTATGAACTGAAATATTTTTTCAGTGAAGGACTTGAAACCGAAAACGGTGATGATGTATCGAGCCGGGAGGTAAAGAATTACTTACTTGAAGTGATTGATAATGAAGATAAGCAGAAGCCATACAGCGATCAGGCTCTTACAAATTTACTTAAAAAGAAAGGTTATAAAGTTGCCAGAAGAACCGTCAGTAAATACAGAGAGCAGCTACAACTTCCGGTTGCGAGATTGAGAAAGCAGATACTTTAGTGAAGTTAGGGAGCTTTTATTGCAAATTTAAGTGGATCAATTAGGGATGGGGAAAATAGAATGAACCAGATAATAATGACCACAATTAAAACGTGAAGCCCTACTGTTCCCAAAAGATTTAGAGTCCGATACTTTTCAAGGAATTTTGCACCATCAACAGCTGCAATATTAAAGCTGAAAAACCATACAAGCCCAAATATAATTGAAAGCGCCATTATCCACTCATCTCCAAAGCCTACTTGGTTAAACATAACTAGAAAGGTTACCGAGAATAGATTTATATGTAGAGGCCAGCTATAAAGATTAATAATCTGACTAAAATAACGCAGTTTATTATTTAATAGGTAAATCCAAAGAATGGAGATGGTTTGTAAAATTAAGGCAAGTAAAATTCCTGAAATAAAAAGGCAGGCTAAAACATTTTCAGTCCAAAAAACGAATGAAAAATGATGAGCTAAAATGTCTAACCCAATGTTGCTGAAAAGTACTTGTGCGGACACATAAAAGAAGAGTCCCGTAATTATAGCATGCTGCAATAATAAATAGATACCCGGAAGTGGATTTCGTAAACGATTTTCCATGATATCCATTACAAAAAATGAATGATTCGTAAAATACCTGGTTACAGACTGGCTGTATATAGGTTGATATTTATAGTGAATAACAAAGCTGATCCAGATTAAGAAGAGTAAAACAACGCTCCAGTTAACACCGGGTATTTCAGCATCATCAGCCGGTAAAGGAATAGTAACAGGCTCCCCGTCGAGATATTTCTGGAGTATAAATTGAAAGTTTGGGTCTTCTTCGAGTTTGTTTAGTAGCCAATTGGATGGAAGAATGATTAGAGACTCATTAAACGTAAGAGATTGGTTTAATAGATCATTTAAAGTTTTTAATGACTCTCGATTATCATCGCTCGGAATAAAATGAGCTGATGATGATACACTATTACGAAATTGAACTTGGTTCGTTACAAATTGAAATCCTTCAGGAATGTTTTCGGATATAGTGAATAAAGATTTGAAGTAGAATGGAACTGGAATTTCAGCAGATAAGGAATCAGCCAGTTTAGCCGCTGTTTGTCGAAATAACGAATGGTTTTCAAACGGATAATCAAAAGGGCTGACGGCAACTATATTATTTGGAAAAAGATCAACAAACTCCTGATATCTCTCAATAATTTGTTGTTTGTACTGTACAAAATTTTTGTTGATTTGATCCGGTGTAGCATATTTAGGCCCCGTTCTTATAAGAAAGGAAAATCGGTTATTTAATGAAGTCGGAAGCCCACCAATTTGATCTGTTTCTATAATAACAATACCCAGTTCTAGAAGTGAATGAAACTGGGATTCTGTGGGAATGCTATCTTGTTTTTGATTTATAGATATAGCAATTCTGTTACCCTGCTGAGATTCTGTCTGAAGATCAGCATCAATGAAGCCAAAAAATAATAGGGTTGCAAGTAGGATGTACTGCAAATCAGCCTGTCATTATTTTTTAATATCTATTGTTCTTTCAATTGCCAGTTCCCTGGTCTCTTTAAAGCTGGAAAGAACTATGTTAGAACGAGTTCTTGTTACGCCATCCCAAGATTGAATCAACGAGAGAAATTGCTCAAATGACTCAGTATTTTTGGTTCTTACTTTTAGTATGTGTGATCCATCACCTGTGATGGAATGACACTCTAAAACCTCGGGATGCTGTGCAACCAAATCTACAAAATTGGTGTACTTTTCGGATCCATCTACTTCTACAAAAATAAATGCAGTGATGTCGAAATTAAATTTCTTGGAGTCCAGTATGGCATTGTATTCTGCAATTAAACCTCGATCTTCCAATTTTCTCATGCGTTCTGAAACAGATGGTACAGAAAGGTGGACGATTTCGGCTATTGTATTCCGTTGAGCCCTTCCATCTTTTTGCAGGTGGTTCAGAATTTTAACATCGGTTTCATCAAGTTGATAACCCATAATAATTGATCTCTTTGACCTAAAATTTCTAATTATCATCAAAAATATCTTAAATAAATTAAGAAAACAATCCTGTTCAATAATAAATAAATCAATTTACAAAACCTTGAACCTGTACCATGAGTTGAAAAAAATTTCATTCGGCAGTGATTGACTTGTATCTTTTATGAATCTAAAAATCAGTACAAAAAACATAGCTTATAACCATGCTTGATATTGCTTTCATTCGCGAAAATAGTGCAGTTGTTAAACAAGGAATGCTCAATAAAGGTGAGAAAGATTCTTCTGCTGTAGATCGGGCAATTGCCAAGGATGAAGAGTGGAGAGGCCTTGTAACAAATCTCGATAAATTGCGGGCAGAAAGTAATGCCAAAGCAAAAAAAATCGGCGAGTTGATGGGCCAAGGGGAAAAAGAGGAAGCCCAGGAAATCATTAAAGAGACAAGCGACAGCAAAGAAAAAATTAAAGAGCTTGAGCAGAATATTTCCACTGTCCGTGAGGAATTAGATAATCTGCTTTATCGAATTCCAAATGTTCCGGATCCATCTGTTCCCGTTGGTAAATCTGAAAATGATAACAAAGTTTTTTCAACATGGGGAGAACCTGAAGGGAAGAATTGGAGAAAACCGCACTGGGATATCGCGGCTGATAAAAACTGGTTAGATTTTGATCGGGGTTCAAAAGTGACGGGTGCGGGATTTCCGTTTTATTTAGGGGAAATGGCAAAGCTGCAACGGGCACTGATTAACTTTTTCATTGATGAAGCTTCTGAAGCAGGGTATATCGAGATGCAAACCCCTTATTTTATAAATGAAGATTCGGCTCGCGGAACCGGACAGATTCCTGATAAAGAAGACATGATGTATGAAATACAGCGGGATGAATTCTTTTTGATTCCCACTGCAGAAGTTCCTGTAACGAATTTTCATCGTGACGAAATTCTCTCCGAAAATGATCTTCCCACAAAATATGCTGCACACACTCCTTGTTGGAGAAGGGAGGCCGGCAGCTACGGGAAAGATGTACGTGGGTTAAATCGGTTACATCAGTTTGATAAAATTGAACTGGTACATATTGTACATCCTGAAGAATCAGAAAAAGAATTGGAAGCTTTGCGGAATCATGCAGAATCTCTGCTCAAAAAACTGGAACTTCCTTATCGAACACTGCTGATGTGTACGGGAGACATGGGATTTACTCAAACCAAGAAGTATGATTTAGAAGTATGGAGTCCTGGTCAGGAGCGCTGGCTGGAAGTAAGTTCCTGCTCTAATTTCGGGTCTTTTCAAGCCCGCAGAATGCAGCTTCGATTTAAAAACGAAGACGGGAAAATTGAAATGCTTCACACATTAAATGGGTCAGGACTTGCACTGCCAAGAGTTGTAGCGGCGATTCTCGAAACCTATCAAACCGAAAGCGGAGACCTTGAAGTTCCAAAAGTACTGCAACCCTTTTTCAAGGAAAAAGTTTTGTAAAGCAAATTGATTAACAAATCAGGCCTTGCGATACTCCTCGGACGGAGATGTCCGGGCTACGTAACCCGAAGCTCCTTTTAGTTATTTTTGATTGGAAGATAAATCAAGCTGATTATCTTAAGCTAAAGCGTAGGTTTCTTCTTCTTTAAAATTGAGCAGTAGTTCTAAAACGGGCTGCATCTCTTTTTCCTGCATAATGGCACCGCGCAGTTTTTTCCCATTTCGGATGCCTTTCAGGTACTGCCCATAATGCTTTTTCATGATGATTACGCCATACTTTTCATCGTGATGGGCTACAGAAAGACGCAGCTGATCTGCACAGAGAGCCAATCTTTCTTGTACAGATGGATCGGGAAGGAGTTCACCGGTTTCAAGATAGTGTCGTGTCTGCTCAAAAATCCAGGGATTACCAATAGCACCTCTGCCAATCATAACGCCATCCACACCTGTATCATCAAACATCTTCTTAGCCATAATTGGTGAATCTACATCTCCATTGCCAATAATGGGTATTTCAAGTCCAGGGGTGTTTTTAAGTTTTTTTAAATATTCCCAACGGGCATCGCCTTTATATTTCTGGCACCGTGTTCTGGCGTGTACCGTGAGGGCTTTTACGCCAAGCTTTTGGAGCATCAATCCAACCTCCTGTATGCGGATGGTATTATCATCCCAACCCAGACGGGTTTTTACCGTAACAGGAAAATCTCCGGCTGCATCAACAACAGAACCGGCCATTCTTTCCATCATGTCTAAATCTTTTAGGCAAGCAGATCCGGCGCCTTTTTTTACAATTTTGTAAACGGGGCAGCCAAAATTGATATCGATGATGTCGGGTTTGTTCGCAATTGCCACTTTTGTGGCTCCCTCCATGGCTTCTTCGCGACCGCCAAAAATTTGAATTCCAAAGGGTCTTTCTATTTCTTCAAAAGACATTTTTTGATGTGCGATGTCAGAATCCCGAATAATTGCTTCAGAACTGATGAATTCCGTATAAACCAAATCGGCTCCTTTTTTGCGACAAATTTGTCGAAAAGGGGAGTCTGTAACATCCTCCATTGGAGCGAGTAAAAGCGGTTTTTTATTGAGTAGGATGTTATCAATCTGCATAGCACAAGAATTAAATGAATTCACAAAATAAGGGATTTTTCAGACTAAACCATTTACATATCTCATAAAAAGTGATCCTTTAAGTATCAAAAATATATATCAAAAAAGAGAAGTTATGATAGTTTGATAGCCATTTGGTTAATGAAAACGTATATTATTTTGCTTAAGGCAATTTTTAATTAAAACAAACGGGAGTAAATATAATGGCACTTGCGAGTAAAGGTATTGAAGAACTACTTGGTAAAGATTCTGATTCACTTTTGAACCATGTATGTAAAACAATTTCGAAAAAGAATATTCATGTTCCATCACCCAATTATGTGGATGATGTTTGGTATCATTCCGACAGAAATGTACGCGTATTAAACAACCTGCAGCGGATCATCAATAATGGTCGTCTTGGCGGAACAGGTTATCTCTCAATTTTACCTGTTGATCAGGGAATTGAGCATAGTGCAGGTGCTTCATTTGCCAAGAATCCGGCTTACTTCGATCCTGAAAAAATTGTTGAGTTAGCTATTGAGGGGGGGTGTAATGCAGTAGCTTCAACATTTGGAGTTCTCGCTTCCGTATCAAGAAAATATGCCCACAAGATTCCTTTTTTGGTGAAAATCAACCACAACGAGTTGATGACATTCCCCAATACCTACGATCAGATCATGTTCGGTTCTGTTGAAAAGGCATATGATATGGGTGCTGCTGCAGTTGGAGCAACTATCTATTTTGGATCTGAAGAATCGAGCCGGCAAATTGTTGACGTAGCTCAGGCATTTGAGTATGCTCACGAGCTCGGCATGGCTACTGTTCTTTGGTGCTATACAAGAAATTCAGCGTTTAAAGTAGGCAGTGAGGATTATCACACATCTGCTGATTTAACCGGTCAGGCAAATCATCTTGGAGCCACACTTGGTGCAGACATTGTAAAGCAAAAGCTGCCTACAAACAATGGTGGTTTTAAAGCTTTAAATACCGGTGATTCTTCATACGGAAAGCTTGACGAGAGAATTTACAGCGAACTTACATCCGATCATCCTATTGACTTAACCCGTTACCAGGTTGCTAACGGATATATGGGCCGTGCAGGACTTATTAATTCGGGTGGTGCATCAGGCAAGGACGATTTTGCGGATGCCGTAAAAACTGCTGTTATCAATAAAAGAGCAGGTGGAATGGGATTAATCAGTGGTCGTAAATCATTTCAGCGGCCTATGGATGAAGGTGTAAAACTGCTCAATTTGATTCAGGATGTTTATCTTAATGAAGACATAACAATTGCTTAATTATCTTTATAATACGCTTCTGTATTAAATTGCAGAGCGTATTTTTTTTTGGGAGAATGCAAACGTCTCACATAAGTACTCATCAAAACGGATGTTTTGTCGGAAAAAATAAAAAATAACAATAAAAGTAACGGCAGCTTAATTTCTGTCAAATATTTAGCGATTTCGATCGGCCTTAGTATGATCAGTATGGCTGTCGTAATCTATATTACCTACACGCCCGGTGTTCTTGACCATTTGGCATCAAAAAGGTTGCCGGGCCTATTTATAGCGATGGGTGTTGTACTTCTTAAAGTATATTTCTCATCGGCAAAATTGCGCTATCTCTCAGATAAAGAAATTGGTTGGATGGCATCTCTTCGAACAACCCTGACTTGGGATTTTGCTTCAGCGGTAACACCATCTACTATCGGGGGTGCACCGGTAGCTACTTATGCAATGACACGTGAGGGAGTTAAACTTGGTAAATCTTCTGCCATTGTTCTTTATGGAGTTTTACTTGATCAATTTTGGTATGCACTGGCAGTTCCTATATTATTAATAGCAGGTTTTTACTACGAAGTGCTTCCACCTGAAATTGGTTTTGTAGGGAATTTAACGATGGTGCTTATTTATACTTCTCTGCTCACCTACGGCGGATTTTTAACATACGGTTTGATGGTAAATCCCTCATCACTAAAGAAAATCATCAACTGGATTTTTAAGTGGCCGTATTTAAAGAAATTCTCAGAAAAGATGAGTGCTGAAGCTGAAAACTTGGAAACTTATTCCTATGAGTTGCGTGCAAAACCACTAGAGTTTTTCCTGAAAGCATTTTTCTTTTCTACAATGAGTTGGCTTTGCCGAATTGCATTACCGGTGATTGTTATTTTAAGTCTTCTCCCGGGAGATGAAATTCTGCTTACATTAAGAAGTCTCGCTATGAATCTTGCTTTCCTGGTTATCCCAACTCCGGGTGGCTCGGGTGGGGTTGAAGGACTGTTTGCTATATTTTTAGGTCCTTTAATTGAACGAACCTCATTTATAGGTTTGGCAGTTTTTGCATGGCGAATCATTACATACTACATAAGTATAGGCTTGGGAGTTATTGCAATGGCATGGTATATCAACCATAAAGTTGTAGAAGTTAAGGAGGAAGGATTGGTACCCGAGGAGTCTGAAGTATGATATTTTTAGGTATTTAGTGTCTACTTTTAAGCTTTCGGTTCAACAAATATATAATCAGTGGCAAAACAAAAAGTTCAGTTCGAGTGTAGCAATTGCGATTATATTTCTCCAAAATGGCTGGGAGTTTGTCCCTCTTGCAGCGAATGGCATACATTTGAAGAGAAGATTCCGGTTGAGAAATCATCAAAAAAGCATAAGGTAGATATCAGTACAGGTAGTTCAGCCGGTGCGATTAAACTTTCTGATGTGAAGTTTCAGGATAATGATCGCCAATCCACCCGAATGCAGGAGCTCGATAGAGTGTTAGGGGGCGGTTTAATTAAAGGATCATTTTTACTTTTGGGAGGCGATCCGGGAATTGGCAAAAGTACATTGATGCTTCAGCTATCCAAGAAATGCCCGGAGTGGAAAATATTATACGTTGCCGGAGAGGAAAGTCCATCACAAATAAAACAGAGAGCTGAACGAATAGGTCTGAAAGGTGAAAACCTCTATATCTATCCTGATTCTAACATCGATCAGATTATTGAACAAGCAAGAAAAATCAAGCCGGATCTGCTGATTGTAGATTCTATTCAAACCGCATACAGCTCAAACCTGACCAGTCTGCCCGGATCCATTCAGCAGGTGAGGGAATGTTCTGCTATGTTGCAGCAGCTAGCCAAAAAAGAATCAATTACTACGTTGATGATCGGCCATGTAACTAAAGATGGTGACATTGCAGGGCCTAAAATGTTGGAACATATGGTTGATACAGTTCTTCATTTTGAGGGGGATCAGGGACAAATTCACAGGATTTTACGTGGAGTAAAAAATCGGTTTGGGCCGGCGCAGGAAGTGGGGGTTTTCGAAATGAAGGAAGATGGACTGAATGAAGTGTTAAATCCGTCTGAACTTTTTATGTCGGGAACGGATACATCAGTAAGTGGAAATTGTGTGACCTGTATTATGGAAGGTTCCAGGCCAATATTAATAGAAGTACAGGCATTGGTAACACCCAGTAATTACAGTACTCCACAACGAACTGCGAATGGATTTGATCAAAGAAGGCTTTCCTTGTTGATTGCTGTGTTGGAAAAAAGAGGAGGGATTAAGTTTACAGGACAGGATGTGTATTTGAATATTGCAGGCGGATTGAAAGTCTCGGATCCCGCGGCAGATTTAGCCGTTATTGCGGCTCTATCATCCAGTATAAGAGACGAGCCCACAGAAAGTGAAACTATCTACATCGGTGAGGTAGGGCTTGGCGGGGAAATTCGCAGGGTTCCTTTTACAGAACAGCGAATTAGAGAGGCGGAAAAAATGGGTGTTGAAAATGCGGTTTTACCTAAAAGCAAAACCGCTATCAAAACTAGTGTTAAGCTGCAAGAAGCAGCATACATAACACAGATTCGTAAAAGATAAGCAGACTCTAAACGATTTACGGATTAGACCGTAATAAGGTATTAGTAATTGTCTCTCCTTCTTCTACGTTCATCCC
>JBGTFX010000262.1:0-11364 GCA_041747055.1 Balneolaceae bacterium | reverse complement strand
ATCAGTTTTTTCTCAGCCATTTGTTTTTTCTACCTGGTTCTTAAAATAACCAAGAGTTTTCATCAATCCTTCTCTTCTATCAACTTTCGGCTCCCAACCTAATACCCTGCGGGCTTTAGAGATATCGGGCTGACGAATTTTAGGATCATCATCAGGAAGGTCTTCGTAAATAATTTTACTGTTACTTCCCGTTAATTCGATAATCTCATTTGCAAATTCCAGAATGGTTGTCTCTTCGGGATTGCCAATATTTACCGGCTCTGACTCATCGCTGTGGGCTAATCTAAATATTCCTTCAATCAGATCGTCAACATAGGTAAACGATCGTGTTTGAGAACCATCACCAAAAACGGTAATCGGGTTTCCCTTTAATGCCTGTCGCATGAATGTTGGCAGAGCCCGTCCATCATCAAGCCGCATTCGTGTGCCGTAAGTATTAAATATTCGTGCAATCCGGGTTTCCATATTGTGAAACCGCTGATAGGCCATTGTCGTCGCCTCAGCAAATCGTTTTGCTTCGTCATATACGCCGCGTGATCCAATAGGATTTACATTGCCCCAGTAATTTTCACTTTGCGGATGCGTCAACGGATCTCCATAAACTTCACTGGTTGAAGCGAGTAGAAACCGGGCATTTTTCTCTTTTGCCAGTCCCAGTACGTTATGTGTTCCCAGCGATCCAACTTTTAACGTTTGAATCGGCATTTCCAGATAATCGATTGGTGACGCCGGTGATGCAAAATGCAAGACCAGGTCTAAATCCCCTTTTACATGCACGTAATTTGTAACATCGTGCTTCACGAAATCAAAATTCTCATTACCGATTAGGTGCGAAATATTTTCGGTAGAACCTGTAAGTAAATTATCCATACAGGTTACATGATAACCTTCTTTTATGAATCGATCACAAAGGTGTGAACCTAAAAATCCCGAACCGCCCGTAATTAGAATCCGTTGTTTTTTCATTCAATTTATGTATTAAAAAGAACCACATATACAATGATAACATGTGGTTAATATATAACTGATGCTACCTTAAATAATTATATAACTGAAGGTCTTCCAACGCTGAAATACGTAAGTCCGGCTTCTTTTGCCCGTTTTAGATCGTAAAGATTTCTGCCATCAAATATGACCGGATTCTTCATTTGCTTAGCAAAATTATCAAGACTTGGCCGACGAAACTCATTCCATTCTGTACAAATAACTAAAGCGTCGATATCCTGGAGTACACTATCACGATCTTCCATAAACTCGATGCATTCAAGAGCCTTTTCTGATGCAGCCACTTTAAACGTGTCTATTGCTTCGGGATCGTACACTTTCATTTTCACTCCCATATCTGCCAATGCATCAGCGATATAGAGCGCCGGTGCTTCACGGACATCATCAGTTTCAGGCTTAAAGCTCAGTCCCCAAATTCCAACTGTTTTTCCACTCAAATTTCCATCAAAATGATCTACCATTTTTGGAATGATAGAAGTCTTTTGTGATTCATTCACTTTCATCACAGAATCTAAAATCTTGAAATCGTATCCGTATCCGGCAGAGGTGTGATGAATGGCCTGAACATCTTTCGGAAAGCAGCTTCCGCCATACCCGATTCCGGCAAAAAGAAATCGTTTCCCGATACGTGAATCCGTGCCAATTCCACGGCGAACATTATCCACATTGGCGCCTACTTTTTCACAGACGTTTGCAATTTCATTCATGAATGTGATTTTCGTTGCCAGCATGGCATTCGCTGCATACTTGGTTAATTCGGAGCTTCTTTCATCCATCACAATTATGGGATTTCCACTTCGAACAAACGGCTCATAAAGCGCATTCATAATTTCTGCAGCGCGTTCACTTCTGGTACCGATAACCACTCGCTCGGGCTTCATAAAATCTTCAACCGCAGCTCCTTCTCTCAGGAATTCCGGATTCGAAACCACATCAAACTCTACATTGGTTTTTGAGGATATTTTCTCGCGAACTTTATCAGCGGTACCAACGGGAACGGTACTTTTATTCACCACTACTTTGTACTCGCCATACTTTTCAAAAAGATCACCAAGTTCATCGGCCACTCCCAATACAAAACTAAGATCAGCCTGACCATCGGCACCAGGAGGTGTAGGTAAACATAGAAATACTACTTCTGCATCTTTAAAGGCATCTTCAAGATTTGTGGTAAAAGACAATCTATTTTCACGGATAGATCGATCAAAAACTCGATTGAGCCCCGGCTCATAAATGGGAACTTCTCCTGCCCGCATTTTCTCAACTTTTCCGTTGTCAATATCAACACAAATAACATCGTTTCCACTATCAGCAAAACATGTACCACTAACTAAACCAACATAACCTGTTCCAATTACTGCTATCTTCATGATCTATGATTTTTCTATATTTTTAATTTCTAACTCAAGTATTCCTGCGGGTACTTTTACCTCTACCAAGTCACCAATCTCTTTACCTAAAATGGCTTGACCAATTGGAGATTCAACAGATATCTTTCCTGCTTTAAAATCAGCTTCGTCTTTTGAGACCAAGCTGTATTTCATCTCTTTATTTGTCTTCTTATTTAGAATTGTGATGGTAGAAAGCAGATACACTTTTGATGTATCGATATTTTTCTCATCAATTATTGTCGCTGTTGCCAACGTATTTTCGAGCTCTGCAATTCGGGTTTCCAAATGCCCCTGTGCTTCTTTTGCTGCATCATATTCTGCATTTTCACTTAAATCACCTTTTGCCCGTGCTTCGGAAATCTCTTCTGCTATCTCCCTTCTTCCCCGGGTTTTTAAATCTCTTAGCTCTTTATCTAACTTTTCGTAACCTTCCTTTGATAGATAGTTTTTCTTCATACCTTACTTGTGTCTTTTTTAAATAAAAAAGCAGTCTTTCAACTGCTTTTGCTTAAATTTTTTTGAATTACTTTATAAGAATAGAAAATAGGATGATAATCGCTGTTTTCCCAACCTAAAAATTCACTCTCAATATTTTTTCAGTTTGAAAAAACGCACCACCAAAGAAATACTCCGAAACAATCAGGCGCGAAATTCTCCACTCAAACAAAACTTCATTCTATGGCTTCATAACATCCGAAGTCTGCATAATGTGGGAGCCGCTTTTCGATCCGCTGATGCATTTGGAATTTATCAGCTATGGATTTCGGGATACACCCCTACTCCCCCAAGGCCCGAAATTACCAAAACGGCAATCGGTGCGGAAGAACATGTTATATGGAAATCGATTAAGGAGCCTGAAAAATCAGCCCTGAAACTTAAAGAAGATGGATATCAACTGATCGGACTTGAACAAACACACAAAAGTGAAATGCTTCATACATTCTGTCCACAAAAAGAAAAAATCTGTTTAATTTTAGGTAATGAAGTCACAGGAATTAGCGAGGATATGTTACCTTATCTTGATACAGCCGTGGAAATCCCGCAATTTGGGATGAAGCATTCGTTAAATGTATCCGTTGCAGCGGGAGTTGCACTGTATGCTTTTTATGAAAAACTTAATTCCGGCCGATAAGAAATTTGTTCTAATAATCATTGGTAAATTTATCCAACAGGCGTTATTTTCGGCTCCACTGTTAAGTAAAACAAAATATGTCAGAAAGAATTTTAATAACATCTGCACTACCATACGCTAACGGCCCCCTTCATTTAGGCCATCTTGCCGGGGCGTATTTACCCGCAGATTTGTATACCCGGTTCCAACGTTTAAAAGGCAAAGACGTGGTTCATATCTGTGGATCCGATGAACATGGTGTTCCCATTACCATTGCCGCCGAAAAGGAAGGGATTACACCACAGCAGGTGGTTGATAAGTTTCACACTCTTAACGAAGAGACATTCAAAAATATCGGGATTGATTTCGACTATTTTGGACGCACCAGTTCGAAGGTTCACAAAGAGACTTCGCAGGATTTTTTCAAGAATTTATATGATCAGGGGCTTTTTAAGAAGAAGAAGGAAGAACAACTTTATGATGAAGAAGCCGAAATGTTTCTGCCCGATCGCTATGTAAAAGGAACGTGCCCGATTTGTGGACATCCTGAAGCATATGGCGATCAGTGCGAAAAGTGTGGGTCTTCTCTCTCTCCTACCGAATTAATCAACCCCATCAGTGCAATTACCGGTAATGTGCCCATTCTTAAAAAAACCGAGCATTGGTATTTACCACTTGGTGATTTTCAAGAACGGCTTGAAAAGTGGATCGAATCCCGGGAAAACTGGAAATCGAATGTAGTGGGTCAGTGCAAAAGCTGGCTCGATACCGGATTAGGCGATCGCGCCGTTACGCGTGATTTAACATGGGGAGTTCCCGTTCCGCTGCCCGATGCCGATGGAAAAGTTCTCTATGTTTGGTTTGATGCGCCTATTGGCTACATCTCGGCTACAAAAGAGTGGGCTGACAAAAAAGGAGAACCCGATCTTTGGGAAAAGTATTGGAAAGATGAGGAAACATCACTCATCCACTTTATCGGGAAAGACAACATTGTTTTTCACTGCATTATGTTCCCTGCAATGCTGATGCAGCACGGCGGTTATGTACTGCCCAAAAATGTACCTGCAAACGAATTTTTAAATTTGGAAGGGAAAAAGTTGTCTACTTCCAAGGGATGGGCTGTTTGGCTGCATGAATATCTCGAAGAGTTTGAACCTGATCTGCTTAGATATGTATTGGGAACTACCCTTCCCGAAGCAAAAGATTCTGATTTTTCATGGAAAGACTTTCAGGCGCGTATCAACGGTGAACTGGCAGATATCTTGGGGAATTTTGTTTTCCGTACCACAAGTTTTACCCAGCGGTTTTTTGATGGCAAAGTGCCAAAGCTGAAAGATCCCACAGAAACGGATCTAAATGCGCTAAAGGCAATTGACGATCAAAAAGAAAAAATTGATGCTGCTTACGAGAATTTTAAGTTCCGCGAGGCTATTTCCGAAACGATGAATTTAGCCCGAATTGGGAACAGGTATTTTACGGAAACCGAACCCTGGAAATCCAGGAAAGAAAATCCACAGGCTTGTGCAAATACACTTTATATATGCACACAAATCAGCGGGGCATTGAGTCTGCTGTTTCAACCGGTAATGCCTCTGAAAATGTATTCGTTACGGGAACAGCTGGGAATTCCTCATATCACCAAATGGGATGATATAAACGATCACCTTGTTCCTGCAGGACACTTAATATCTGAACAAGAAATCTTATTTAAAAAGATTGAAGATGATGTTGTGGAACGGGAAATTCAGAAATTAAAGGATAAAGCCAAAGCCGCCGAACCGGCAGTTAAGAAATTTCCTCCACTGAAGGAGACGGCAACGTTCGATGATTTTATGTCTCTCGATTTGCGGGCCGGAAAAATTACAAAGGCTGAAGCAGTTGAAAAATCAAATAAACTGATTCAAATTACCGTTGATTTAGGGTTCGAAAACCGAACTATTCTTTCGGGAGTAGCAGAATTTTTTAATCCCGAAGATATTATTGGAAAATCTGTATGTGTGGTGGCGAATCTTGCCCCGAAAAAAATGATGGGAATTGAAAGTAACGGTATGATTTTGATGGGCGAAGATAGCGAAGGAGTTCTTCACTTTGTTTTTACAGATGCTGAACCCGGCAGCCCTATTACCTAAAGAATTTATGAAAGAAATTAAATTACACCCTCAACCCGGTGTTCTCTCCGATGAAAGCTCTACATCCTTTTGCTACTATTGTCCGGAAGCAGACAACGTTTATTGCGAAATTTTCGATGAGTTCGAAAGTTCAAAAAGCTCAGCTCATCAACTGGAAATGGATGAATTTGGCTATTGGCATCTGACTTTAGATGAGGATTTAGTGGGTAAATGGTACGCGTATAGGATTGATCATAAAGATGAATTGGATGAAAAAAATCCATTCAAAGATAAATTGTTTGCTGATCCATACAGCCAACACGTTACAGTTAAGAATAATTACCGGCAGGAGGCAAAATCAAAAATTGTGCGAGATGATTTTGACTGGGAAGACGATCAGCATCAATTTCCTGATGATCCGCGGGATTTAATTATTTACGAAACTCACCTCAAGGACTTAACCGCTCATCCATCAAGCGAAGCTAAGGGCGATGGATTTTATAATAAGTTTATAGATTTGAATCAGAAGGGCGGAATTGCGCACCTGAAAAAATTGGGGGTGAATTGCGTAGAGTTTTTACCGTTACAAAAATTTCCACCAATTGAGCCTCCTTACTGTGAGGAGACGGATGAGGGGTTTTTAAATTCATGGAATCCTTATTCGAGTAATTATTGGGGATACATGACTAGTTTTTTCTTTGCCCCTGAATCGTCTTTTGCATCCGATCATACCGAAAAATATTCCGGCTACACCACCGCTTCTATTACCGAGTTCAAGAATTTAGTAAAGGAACTTCATAAACATAGTATCACAGTATTAATGGATGTGGTGTACAATCACACCTCGCTGTTCGATCTGAATCCCTGCACGCACCTTTGCCCACACACTTATTTACGTCAGGACGAAAAAGGTGAATTCTTAAACCGTAGCGGTACGGGAAATGAATTTCGGTCTGAGAATGAAGTAGGAAGACGATTAATTCTCGACTCCCTCACCCATTGGATGAATGAATATCATATAGACGGATTCCGGTTTGATTTGGCAGCACTTCTTGATAAAGACACCTGGAATGCAATCCGTGAAGAGATGCAGGCGATCGATCCAAGAGTGGTTTTAATCGCTGAGCCTTGGGGTGGCTATTATTCACCAGCTCTATTTTCTCTGCACGAATGGGCGTCATGGAATGATCGGATTAGAAATTCCGTAAAAGGCTCTGACCCTCTACATGACCGCGGCTTCATATTTTCGGAGTGGCAGCATGAAACGGGACGCGAACGTCTCGAAAATATTTTTACAGGTACCTTAAAAGGAAAAAGTGGTGGGTTATTCGAAACTTCCGAGCATAGCGTAAATTATTTGGAAAGTCATGATGGCTATACCCTTGGAGACTTTATTCGCATTGGGTTAAACCCGGAATTAGCAGATCAGAAAATAAAAGATGTAGATTCACTCATCCGGCTCAATGATGATGAATTGGCATTATCAAAACTGGCGGCCCTAGCGCTCTTCTGCTCACAGGGAATGACGATGATTCATGCGGGTCAGGAATTTGGCCGATCAAAAATTATCGCAGATGTTGGTGTGGACGATCCGGATGTGGGAAAGATGGATCACAACAGCTACCAAAAAGATAATGCAACCAACTGGGTTGATTTTGAGACTCTATTGAAAAATAAATCGCTCTTTTCATACTACCAAGGATTAATCGAACTCAGAAAACAATCTCCCGCACTGCGAAAATCAAAACCCGACGAAATCCAATTCGATTATTTCGATAACCCGCTGCTATTTTCTTATTCCATCGGTGGTGAATCCACACATGATATGTTCAATTATTACGTGATTTTGAATGGATGCCGGGCTGATTCAGCAACGGTTAAACTTCCATCCGGGTCGTGGGAATTACTCGTAAATAATGAGATTGCATCCTCCCAAGCAATTGATATCTTAAGCGGTGATGTAAAAATTCCTTCAAAAAGCGGTTCAGTTTTTCGAAAATTGCGCAATTAAAACCTTTACTAGTCCACATTAAACAAAAGACCGGAGTAAAATGGCTACAACATCTACTAACAATCGCGGTACCTGGAACACAAAAGTCGGATTTATTCTAGCCGCTGCAGGCTCTGCGGTTGGATTAGGAAATATCTGGCGATTTCCGACAGTAATGGCAGAAAACGGTGGAGCTGCATTTTTGATAATCTATGCACTCCTTGTAATCATTATAGGTTATCCGGTGATGGTCGCAGAATTAAGTATTGGAAGGCGCACGGAAAAAAATCCTGTAGGTGCATTTAAGGCACTATCTAAAAACAAAATCTTTACGATAGCCGGGTTTTGGTGTGTACTTACCGGAATGGCCGTTCTTTCCTTTTATGTAATAATAGCCGGCTGGACCATCAGTTACTTTTTTGAGCAGATTTTCTTTTATGCCGGGTGGACTGAATTGGCTGCATGGGTTGCAGATACCGAAAATGGATGGGTTAATGCTGGAGTAGCTATCATATTTATGGCAATCACTATCAGCATTGTTCTCGGTGGTATCAGCCAGGGTATAGAACGAGCTGCCAAGTATCTAATGCCTCTTCTTGTTATAATTATATTGATTCTTATTGGGTATGTAATGTTTCTTCCCGGAGCCGGTGTGGGTCTCAAAGCTTATTTGGTTCCTGATTTCAGTGCAATAACAACCGATTTACTCCTTGCCGCTATGGGTCAGGCGTTCTTTTCGCTCTCTCTTGGTATGGGTGCCCTTATAACATATGGCTCTTATTTGAGCAAAAAAGAGAATATTCCGGAAGCAGCCGGCTATGTAACCGGATTTGATGTAGGTATTGCGTTCCTGGCCGGACTGATGATCATGCCTATTGTATACATTGCCCAGGCGCAAGGTGTTGCAGTTTTTGATAATGAGGGAAATCTTATAGCCGGTGCGGCGTTGATCTTTCAGATTTTACCCCAGCTATTTCATGAAATGGGTGGGCTTATTGGACTCATATTCGGAGCCACTTTCTTTTTTCTCTTAAGTATTGCAGCATTAACATCTTCTATTTCACTGCTCGAGGTTCCTACCTCCTATGTAATTGATGAACATGGTATATCACGGAAAAAAGCGGCACTGATAATTGGTGCCATTGTAACTACAGTTTCTGTAATAATAGCCTTCGACACTAGCCTCATACATACAATCGACTTTATATTTAGCGATATTGGATTACCATTGGGTGGTTTTATAATCTGTATTTTCCTTGGCTATTATTGGAAAGTTGAAAATGCCCGACTTGAGCTTAAGCAAGGATTTGAAAATATAGATAAAAATTGGTTCTGGCCCATTTGGACATTCTTTATCAAGTTTGTCTGCCCAATACTTATTGCATTAATATTATTCGCAACAGTAATGGGTATCTTTAATTCTGCTGAATAAGTAGAGTCAAATGAAGATCAACTGTAATTTTGCATTATGGCTGGCACTGCAAATAATCTAATTGTATTAAAATTTTGGATGTAACACTTTTCAGAATATTAATAGAGGTTATTCCTAATTTGTTATACAATGATGCCTGCTGTATTTTTGGGGAAATTTTAGAATTAAATAAACTATGGCAAAAATAAGTACCTCTGATTTTCGCAACGGACTCTCCATTTTCCAGGATGGAGAGATTTATACCATTGTTGAATTTCAACATGTAAAGCCCGGTAAAGGGCCGGCATTTGTTCGCACCAAGCTCAAAGGCCTCGTAAACGGAAAAAATATCGATAAGACATTCCGCTCGGGTGAAAACGTGGAGTCAGTTCGTGTTGAAAGTCATCCATATCAGTTTTTGTACGCCGATGGCAACATGTTCTTTTTCATGCATCAGGAAACCTACGAGCAAATCCCTCTTGAAAAATCCCGTGTTGAGAAACCGGAGTTTATTGCAGACGGACAAATTTGTACACTTACAATCGATGTTGAAAACGATAAAATATTATTCGCCGAACCTCCCGCTCAGATCGAAACAGAAGTTGAAGATACTGATCCCGGATTAAAAGGTGATACTGCTCAAGGTGGCACAAAACCTGCTACGATTACCGGAGGTGCAGTAGTACAAGTACCCCTTTTTATAAATAAAGGTGAAATAATTAGAGTCGATACAAGAACCGGCGAATACTTAGAAAGAGCCAAAACAAAATAAACCAATCAAATGGATTTAAAACTCGTAAAGAACTTATTAGACTTAATCTCGGAAAGCGAGGTAAACGAAGTTTCAATAGAGGAGGGCGATTTTAAGCTTAGAGTCAAAAAACAATCAGATTCTCCTTCGCAGCTTCATTATCAAATGCCACCGCAACAGCAGCAAGCTCCAACTGCCGCTCCTGCTCCGCAACCGGCCGCTCCTGCTCCCCAAAGCGGAAGCAGTGAAGAAGCACCGAGTGAATCGCAACCGGATGGAGAAGTCATTAAATCACCCATAGTAGGAACTTTCTATGAGGCAGCCTCCCCCGATTCAGACCCATTTGTTAAAGTGGGTGACACGATAAAAAAAGGAGACACTCTATGTATTGTTGAAGCGATGAAAATAATGAATGAAATAGAAGCCGAAGTATCAGGCACCATTCAAAAAATTCTTGTCGACAACGGACAGCCGGTGGAATTTGACCAGCCTCTTTTTATTATCAAAAAATCCTAGTTGATGTTTAAAAAAATTCTGATTGCAAACAGAGGAGAAATTGCTCTTCGAATTATTCGAACCTGTAAGGAAATGGGTATCAAAACGGTTGCGGTTTATTCCACAGCCGATGAAGATAGCCTTCATGTAAAATTTGCTGATGAGGCTGTCTGTATTGGCCCCCCATCTGGCAAAGAGAGCTATTTAAAAGTTCAATCTATTCTTGCAGCCGCAGAAATTACCAATGCTGAGGCTATTCATCCCGGATACGGATTTTTAGCCGAAAATGCTGAATTTAGCCGGATTTGCAGCGAGCACGAAATAAAGTTCATTGGCCCATCCCCCGAAATGATTCAAAATATGGGTGATAAGGCAACTGCAAAAGCTACCATGATTGCCAACAACGTTCCGGTTGTTCCCGGTTCTGATGGCGTGATCGATAATTATGAAGACGCTTTGGAAGTAGCAAAAAGCACGGGTTATCCGCTAATCATTAAAGCCAGTGCCGGTGGCGGTGGACGTGGAATGCGTGTTGTTGAAAGCGAGGAGAAATTCAAACAATCTTTTGATACTTGTCGTAATGAAGCCAAGACCGTTTTTGGCAATGCAGATGTTTATATCGAAAAATTTGTACAAAAACCCCGCCACATTGAAATTCAAATACTTGGCGACCAACACGGAAAAGTAATTCACCTCGGCGAACGTGAATGTTCTTTGCAGAGACGACATCAAAAACTATTAGAAGAAGCTCCCTCCCCTATAATGACAGAAGAACTTCGCGAACGAATGGGAACTGCAGCCGTAAAAGCGGGAGAAGCGATTAACTATGAAGGCGCCGGTACCATTGAATTTTTGGTTGATAAAGATCACAACTTCTACTTTATGGAGATGAATACCCGTATTCAGGTAGAACATCCCGTAACGGAAGAAATTACCTATGTGGATCTGGTTAAAGAACAGATTAGAGTCGCCTATGGTGAAAAGATTGAGCTCGGCCCTCTCAAAATTCGCGGTCACGCTATTGAATGCCGTATAAATGCAGAAGACCCCGAACACAATTTCAGGCCAAGTGCCGGTAAACTAACCGTTTTTAATATTCCGG
>JBGTFX010000261.1:0-5265 GCA_041747055.1 Balneolaceae bacterium | reverse complement strand
CAATCATCTGGTATTTGCAACAGCACTTAGGGATGGCGACATCAAGCCAATTAAAAGAATGAAACGCTTCTCTATTGATATCGGTGTGGATTTAAAAATAATCCACATTGTGCCTGATCAAAATCAGGTTAACCAAGAAGCCATTAACGAATTTAATAAAAAGATTCAGGGCAGCTTAAAAGCTGACGGTGTGGGTGTAGAAATAATTCAAGCGCCTACATTTGATGAGGGAATTACTCGTTTTGTGAAAAATCATAAATATACCATTTTGGTGATGACACGCTACAAACGAAAGTTCTTTGAGTGGCTTTTTTCCAACAGCAGGGTCCGAAATATTGCCCAAATTGCCTCTGTTCCTCTGTTGATGATACCCCATAAGGAGAAATAATTCGCATAGGATAGCTCAAAATATCTCCCCTCGAGGGGAGACAATGAAATGCGTCCAGCATTTTCATTTGAGGGGTGTTCTACTCGGATAATGCAAGTATCCACTGGTGCTCCCACTTATACTTCTTCCCATCTTTTCATCTCATCCCGCAGCTCTGCTTCGGGATGCACAGCAGGCAGCTGGAGCTGCCACTCCTCGTTACGCAGCAGAGCTGCGTAACGAGATTAAAAAATGACTCTCACGCAAAAAATGGTGCGAGTATTTACTTGTGCCCTAATCAACGACAAAAGCTGCATGACGAGAACCCTACCCTTCAGCCAATTTCTTTAATATACTGATCTCCTCTGCCCAGCGGTCAGTATTGGGAGTTTCCAGTACAAACGGGATTCCATCAAACCGGTCATCTTTCATGATCATCTCAAAGGGTGTCCACCCGATAAATCCGTCTCCTAAACTATCGTGGCGATCCACTTTTGTACCCAGTTCTTTTTTGGAGTCATTCAGGTGCATGGCCATCAGTTTGTCAAATCCTACAATCTTCTCAAACTGTTCAAAAGTGTCGGTAAAGCCTTCCTCCGTTGAAATATCATATCCTCCGGCAAAGGCGTGAGCAGTGTCTATACAGACACCAACTCGTTCTTGTTGATCTACCTGGTCCATAATCTCTGTTAAATGCTCGAACCGAAATCCCATGTTCGTTCCCTGTCCCGCTGTATTCTCAATTACCGCTTTTACATATTCGGTTTGATTGAGGGCAATGTTGATGGATTCCGCAATTATAGAAAGACACTCTTTTTCGCTTATTTTCTTCAGGTGACTCCCCGGATGAAAATTCAAAAGCTTAATGCCCAACAGCTCACATCGTTGTAGTTCAACCAAAAATGCATCCCGCGATTTTTTGAGCTTATCTTTCTCAGGATGCCCCAAATTGATCAGATAGCTGTCATGAGGGATAATTGCATCCATCGGGTAACCAAACCGTTTGCAGCGCTCTTTAAATAGAGTGATATTTTCGTCCGTCAGCGGCTTTGAATCCCACTGACGCTGATTTTTTGTAAATAATGCAAATCCTGTCGCACCAATTTCATTAGCCCGAACCGGAGCATTCTCCACTCCCCCGGCCGCGCTAACGTGAGCTCCTATGTATTTCATTCTGTGATATAGTTTATAAGTAATATTTGTGAGAAATCTCCCCTTGAGGGGAGACAATGAATAGCGTCCAGCTTTTCATTTGAGGGGTGTTCTGCAAGACTGTTTATAAAAAAAAATTGAGTTCGATTTAAAAAACGTACCGCAAAAGCCATCCCAAATAAGAGATACCGGATCAGAGTCCGGTATGACGTAAAGGTTAAAAACTATTTTTCGGAAACCCTTGGTACCTGAGCCTTAAAACCTTGCACCCTGCCCTAAAACGTATCTTCGTAATCATCCTGAGCAGCTTTTATAACTTCGTAAGCATGTTCTTTTGAATAAACTTTATCAACAGAAACGTTGACTTCCTGGCCCGGAATCATTTTATAGGTACTGAAATAGTGACGCAATCGTTCAATGATTACATCAGGTAGGTCTTTTATATCGTTCACATCGGTATAGTAGCGATCGTTGTCGAGTACAGAAATGATTTTATCATCAGCCTCGCCATCATCAATCATATGAAGTCCGCCAATAACTCTAGCGTTAAGAATTACTTCGGCACGGTCAATCGGACGCTCACTAAGTACACAAATATCAAGCGGATCAGAATCACCAATTTTTACCTCTTTCGATAAGGCACCCACTCGATTTCCGCAATACGTTCGAGGAATAAAACCATAGAGGGATGGCGGAAGTGATGAGCTTCGCTGAGGACGATCAACCCGCATGTAGCCGGTTTTCTTATCCACTTCGTATTTAATTGCATCAAATGAGGTAATTTCAATAAAAGCATTTACAACTTGCGGAGCATTCTCTCCTACTTCAAGTCCATGCCAAGGGTGAGGTCTCCATCGATAGAAAGGGTTGGGGAAATTCAAAATATGGTTGGTTTATTATTGGTTTGATGTTCAAGGCAAGCGTTATTCGCTTTAGCCCATAATAGCATTTAGTTTTTCCGGGTTATCTTCTACACGAAGCGAATTAATTACATCTTCGATATTGCCTTTCATAATGTCGTCTAAGTTATAGAGCGTCAGGTTAATTCGGTGATCAGTCAAACGTCCCTGAGGATAGTTATAAGTACGAATTTTAGCACTTCTGTCACCGGTTGAAACCTGACTCTTCCGCTCTGCAGCACGTTCGGCGCGAAGTTTCTCCTGTTCAATATCATACATTTTTGATTTCATCATAATCAGGGCTTTTGCCTTATTCTGATGCTGAGATCGCTCCTGCTGACACTCCACCACAATTCCTGACGGTTCATGGGTCAGTCGAATGGCAGAATCCGTCTTGTTTACATGCTGACCACCTGCTCCACTCGATCGAAACGTATCCACACGGATATCACTCATGTCCAAATTAATTTCATCTACTTCCTCTACTTCGGGAAGTACCGCAACGGTTGCAGCTGACGTATGAACCCGTCCTTGCGACTCCGTATCAGGAACTCGCTGCACGCGGTGAACGCCACTTTCGTACTTCATTTTCCCGAATACTTCGGTGCCGGACAGTTCAAAAACAATCTCTTTATATCCGCCCATATCTCCTTCCTGAATCGAAAGAAGATCAAGCTTCCACTTTTGATTGTCCGCATAGCGCCGGTACATATCAAACAGGTCACCGGCAAAAATAGCAGCTTCATCACCCCCGGTTCCTGACCGTATTTCAACGATACAGTTTTTGGAATCATCGGGATCTTTAGGGATAAGCTTAAACTTTATGGCTTTTTCAAGTTCTTCAAACTCCTGCTTAAGTTCACCGGTTTCCTCGCGTGCCATAGCAGTAATTTCAGCATCATCATTCGCATCAATTAACTCTTTATTGCCTTTAATCTGGTGCTGAATGTCCTGCCAGCGATCGAAATCCTCCACCAGCTCTTTCAGCTGCGTGTGTTCCTTTGTGAGCGCGGTATATTCTTTGGGCCTATCGTAAATTGATGGATCGGCCATAGCCTGATTGATCTCATCATACCGTTCCTTGATCTGCTGTAATTTATCTTCTAAATCCATTTTGATATTCAATTCAAATTCACACCAAAGATATTGAATTTGTGAGTGCAAATGAATCTTGATTTTGGTGAGGGACCTGACAGCATTCCCGGTGCCTTTCCGGGTTTCTGTCAGCGTCGATCATCTCCCACGATCTCAACCAAAGGATGTTCCAACCCTTAAAACTAAACGCTGACAGATCCGGTAGGTGCTGTCAGGTTTAGTACAGACAAGTTTCAATCTTTAAGATTTCTTACCTTCAACAGATCTTCAAATAACACACCAAATTTTTTATTGTGAACAACCCATTATCATCATCTTTTGTACTTGGATTTTTAGGCGCCGGACAACTTGCGCGAATGTCATCCCTTCAGGCATTTCGCTACGGCATACAAATCGCTGTCTTTTCTGATCGGCCCGAAAATGAGCCCGTACAGTTTATGACACCTCACTCCTATTCCGGCTCTTTTGATGATGTGGACTCAATGGTTGAGTTTGCCAAAGCGTGTGATGTAATCACCCTCGAAAATGAGTTTATCGATTCAGAAGTACTTCAGCAGCTACAGGATAAATCAGGTACACCAATCTATCCATCACCCAACAGCTTTTCACTAATTGAAAATAAATTGATTGAAAAGCAGACATTTGAAAATGCGGGTATTCCGGTCACCCCGTATGCATTGGTATCAAACAAAGAGGATTTTAAAAACTTCGGAAATCTCCACGGTTGGCCTTATCTCCTAAAATCATCCAAAGGCGGATATGACGGGTACGGGAACAAGACCGTACGCAACCTTGAGGATGCCGAAAAAGCTTACCGGGAGTTAGGTGGTGAAAAGGGACGCAATATTCTCGCAGAAGCTTTTGTTGATTTTACCCACGAACTGGCTGTGCAGGTTGCACGAAATGAGACGGGTCACGTGATCTATCCCTGCTGCGAAACCGTTCAGGAAAATCATATCTGTGTGGCTGTAAAGTCACCGGCTCCTATTTCATCGGATCATCAGAAAAAGGCTCAACAGCTTGCCTTAAAAGCTACAGAAGCGATTGACGGAAAAGGAATTTATGCCTACGAATTTTTCCTGACTCGAAATGGAGAACTGCTTCTTAATGAATCCGCACCCCGTCCTCATAATTCGGGACACTACACTATTGAGGGGTGCGTCACCTCACAGTTTGAAAATCATACCCGCGCGGTTTTAGGACTCCCCCTTGGTGATACTTCACTCATTAAGCCTGCCGCAGCGATGATCAATTTACTGGGAACGCATAAACGGAGTGCCGTTATGGAGGGAACAGAAACGGCAATGTCTGAACCTAATGGACACCTTCACTCCTATGGTAAACTTCAAAGCAAACCCGGTCGTAAAATGGCCCACTATACTCTGCTGGGTGATGATATGGAGAAAACCTATGAGAAGGTACGGGAAGTAACTCGAGATATTGAGATTTGACAATATTTATTGACACAAAACCAATCCGCTTTTTAGCAGACGTGCCTAATGGCACTTAATCTGATAAAAACTACCCCCCCTAAACCGACTCCACCGCAAGCTCTTTGCGAATAACCGGAGCCACTTCGGTTGCAAATAGCTCTATGGATTTCAGCAACTTTTTATGCGGAACACTTCCAACACTCATCTGAAGCAAAAACCGGCTATGGCCAAAGAGTTCGTGCTGATATAGAATTTTATCTATCACCTGCTGCGGACTCCCCACAACATTGGCGCCTTTTAGCTGAATGGATGCTTCAAA
>JBGTFX010000260.1:0-4404 GCA_041747055.1 Balneolaceae bacterium | reverse complement strand
TTGCAATTATTGCTGTGGGTATAAGTTTACTTTTGGGGGTAAATGGGCTCCCTTACTTTAATATACTGACCGGAAAAGAGATCAGCTTTGCCGCATATGGAGCATCAACAATAACTGTTTCGATCGTTCTTTTAGTTACGCTGATTACATTTTTAACAGGATTCTATCCCGCAACATTTTTATCAGGGTTCAACCCGGTTGAAGGAGTTCGCGGAACTTATACAAAAGGTAAAAAGGGAGAAAAAATTCGTCGTGGTTTGGTGCTCTTCCAATTTACAGTGACGGCAATTCTACTTATAGGTACATCCCTGGCGTACTTTCAATATCAGCATATGCAATCGATGGATATGGGCTATGAACAAGAGCAGATTGTGGTTGTTCCCTCTTCACTGAGTTCGGTAATGTGGTATTACGATGAAATGAAGGAGCGTTCGGAAAACCATATTTCAGTAAATAGCGTAACAGGCTCAAAAACTGTTATGGGATCCGACAGATATTTTACATATCAAATTGCCCCTGAAGGTTTCGGTGAAGATGAGGCGTATTCTATAGCAAAGCTTTTTGTGATGCATGACTTTCTGGAAACAATGGGCATTGGTTTGATTGCGGGCAGAACTTTTTCAACAGATTTTGCAACTGACCCTGATGAAGCTCTGTTAATTAACAAAATGATGGTAGACAGTTTGGGGTGGGGCTCACCGGAGGATGCGCTTGGTAAAACCTTTCGTATTGACGACAGAACTGGGACAGTCGTGGGTGTGACGGAAGATTTTCATTATGCGCACCTTCGTCAGGATTTAGAACCGGTAATTATTGAACTTCCCAACAGTCAGAATCAGCGTATAGCCAATATTGACTATCTAAAATTCAAAATTGATGGGAGAAATTCATCGGAAGCACTTTCTCATATCGAAGAGATATGGAGTGATATTGATAGAATTCAGCCATTTGAATATTACTTTCTGGACAGTAAAATTGAGGAGATGTACGCCACCGAGCGACAGTTTAGCGTGCTGATGGGGCTCTTTACAATATTAGCCATCATAGTTGGCTGTCTTGGTTTATTGGGGTTGGCTTCCTATTCTGTTAGCCAACGAACCAAAGAAATTGGAATACGAAAAGCTCTTGGTGCATCGGCAGCAGAAATATTTTATATGTTCTCAAAAAATTACATTGTACTTATAGTTATCGCCCATTCAGTAGCTTTACCAATTGTATATTTTGCAGCAAACTGGGGGTTGAGTTTTTTCCCATATCAAATAGATTTAGGTTTTTATTTGGTAGGTACCTTTGTTGCCAGCCTAGCCATATCAATTATTGTGAGCCTGTTAACGATTAGCAGTCATACAATTAAAGCATCACGTATCAATCCGGTTGAAAGCCTGCAACAGGAATAGCGCCTCAAAGCTTAGTACCCGTAGTTATGAGTATGGACAAGAAAATCGAAAAGAAAAAATTTAGCACAATCTCTATTGTGACAGGCGTTGCTGCATTATTGATAGCAGCGTTCACGATTTACAATTTCACATTTTTAGATTCCCGTTCTCAAACCACGGTTGATAAAGAGAGAATTTTTATCCACGAAGTTACCGAGGATCTGTTTCAGGAATACACCGAAGTCTCCGGGGCGGTACAACCCATCCAAACTACAATATTGGATGCTATAGAAGGGGGCGTAGTCCAGCAGGTTTATTTAGAGTCGGGCGAGTTTGTAGAACCAGGTGATACCATCGTTGTATTGTCAAATTCAAACCTGCAGCTCAGTGTTATGCAGCAGGAGGCCGGGCTTTATGATCAAATAAATAATGTTAGAAATTCCCGATTGAACCATGAGCAAAACCACCTTCGCCTCCAAGAAGAACTTGCCAATGCAGAAACGCAGCTCGATCTTTTAACACCCCGTTTTGAACGCGATAGCTTGCTTTATAAAGATGGATTAATCTCCCTGCAAGATTTTGAACAGACCAAACAAAGTTATCGATTTCAGCAGAGGCGCTATAATTTAAACTATGAATCCTTCCGTAAAGACTCCCTGCAGATGGAAAACCAAATTGCCCAGCTGGATAATTCTGAAGAGCGAATGTGGCAGAGTTTAAATCGGGTGCAGAGAATTTTAGAAAATCTTGTAGTAACAGCGCCTATTGGCGGGCAACTTTCAACCATTGAACTCAATCGCGGACAGTCAGTTAATCAAGGAGAGCAGCTTGGACAGATTGATCAGCTGGATGGATATAATATCAGGGCAAATATCGACGAATTTTATTTAAACAGAGTTCTAACCGGTTTAAATGGCAGCTTTGAATATGCGGGCAACCGCCATGAAGTGGTTGTAACCCGTTTATTTCCTGTAATTAAGGAAGGAAGGTTTGAAATTGATATGGAATTTACGGACGAAGTACCCAATGGATTACGTCGTGGTCAAACAACTCGAGTGCGATTGGAATTGGGGAGTCAGTCTACTGCAAAACTACTTACGCGCGGATCCTTTTATGAAAAGACCGGCGGCAATTGGATATTTTTGATCAATGAAGAGGAAACAAAAGCCCACCGTCAGCCCATTCGGTTAGGTCGTGGCAACTCAGATTTTTTTGAAGTATTGGAAGGGTTAAATCCGGGAGATAAAGTGATCACCTCTAGCTACGACACATTCGAAAACTACGACGTATTAAATTTACAATAATTGATCTGCTAACAGGCAGGGACAGTCACATAATAAATACATCATGATTCAAGCCAGTAATTTAGTTAAAAAGTACAGAACCGACGAAATAGAAACGACCGCTCTTAACAGCATCGATCTTACTGTTGATGAAGGAGAATTTGTAGCAATTATGGGACCTTCCGGCTGTGGTAAATCAACCTTGTTGAACATGATGGGATTGCTGGATAGCCCAACTTTAGGTTCGTACAGTTTTTTAGGGAGGGAGACATCAACCTATTCAGAAAAAGAGCGAGCACTACTTCGAAAAGGAAATATCGGGTTTGTATTTCAGAGCTTTAACTTAATTGATGAGCTAACTGTGTTTGAAAATGTAGAGCTCCCACTACTTTATTTGGGGTACGATGCGAAAGAGATCAAAGAAAAAGTAGAGACGGCGCTGGAGCGTATGAATATGACATCGCGAAGAAATCATTTTCCCCAACAGCTATCGGGTGGACAGCAGCAGCGGGTAGCTATTGCGAGAGCCGTTGTGGCGGATGCAAATCTCATTTTAGCAGATGAACCTACCGGGAACCTGGATTCGGATAACGGAAAGGATGTAATGAATTTGCTTAAGGAACTCAATGAATCCGGTACCACAATTGTGATGGTGACTCACTCTCCAAACGACTCAACCTATGCAAAACGAATCATTCAGCTGTTTGATGGCTCAATAGTGCAGGAAGCTGAAAAAGAAGAGTTTCATATTTAACTTTGTTGCTTAAGTTAGATGAGATTATAAAATCTGCAATGATCTTGATTTATATTTCGTTGATAGTGCATATAAAAAATAAATCTCATCCATGATATTTCGA
The DNA here is from genome assembly GCA_041747055.1 of Balneolaceae bacterium. Taxonomy (GTDB): domain Bacteria; phylum Bacteroidota; class Rhodothermia; order Balneolales; family Balneolaceae; genus SW132. Next base: position 888 of record JBGTFX010000260.1, on the reverse strand, counting down.
TTTCTATCTTTATTGCTTGTATTTTTATGTTTCACAACCATTTATACTGTAAATGATGATGAGCCTAGTGAAAATTTAGAGGCTATTTTTGATATCGGCTACGTAAAAAGCTTGATGATAGAAAAAGAGGGGGTTCTGATTTACGAATCATATAGGGGGAGGATGAATGCCTCACAACCCACAAATATAAAGTCAGCATCAAAAAGTGTTTTGTCGCTGCTTATTGGAATAGCGATTGATAAAGGCTTTATCGAAAGCGTGGATGTAACTATAGATCAATATTTTGAGGATTATTTCAACGATAATCCTGATCCTGTAAAAGAGTCGTTGACCATAAAAGATTTACTTACGATGCGCACCGGGCTCGAATCCACCAGTATGCGAAATTATGCCCGATGGGTTATCAGCAATAACTGGAGTGAATTTGCCTTAAGCAGGCCTTTTGTTGGAGAACCGGGTGGTGAAATGATATACAGTACAGGCACCTCGCACTTACTTTCTATAATATTAACACGAGCCACGGGAATGGACTCGCGGCAATTTGCAAATGAGTACCTATTTCGCCCGATGAATATTCGTTTGGGTGGTTGGGATCGGGATCCACAGGGATATTTTATGGGGGGAAATAATATGGCGCTTTCACCTAATGCACTGCTAAAAATTGGCAGGATGATGATGGATCTAGGCGAACATAATGGCCAAAGGATAGTATCTCCTGAATGGATTTTAGATTCTGTGAAAATTTATGGACGCAGTAGTTTTAATCCATACGATTATGGATATATGTGGTGGAGAAGAGATGTGGGAGGTTATGAAGTGGTATTTGCCTGGGGAAACAGTGGGCAATACATTATGATGCTACCGGAGCTGGATACCGTTATTTCTATT
>JBGTFX010000259.1:0-1584 GCA_041747055.1 Balneolaceae bacterium | reverse complement strand
TTGCAAAGATAGAACAAAATCTGATGGAAGACGATGTTCTTTTAATCTAGTACAAAATTAAAATCATTTTGTATTTTAGAATCTAAGCTTTCTACTGAATATTTTGAAGGTCCAATACTAAACGAAGCTATTCAGACATTGCCTTTAAAGTAATGAATACTATTATCAAAGAAGTGCTGCTTTTACAAAGGTTTATTGAAAAATACTAATTTAACCCGTTGTGCGATTAAAGTAACGCATATTTTATTTGATTTAAAGGTTTATCGTTGCTGTGATTGATAGCCTGAAGTATAGTAAAAGCAGCAATTTTACCCCATATCCTTGTGCACAATCCCAAGAATGTTTTCGCATAATTTCTTTTAATAAGGAATTGGTCAGTAAGTTGAGAAAATTGAGTTTCAATACGTTTTCTGCTTTTTGCAAAAACATATGGATATTTGCTGAAATCAGATTGATTTCGTCTTTTGGGAGTTTCAAGTTCTATTTTGGAAGTGTGAAATAAGTCTATTTTACATTCGCTTGAAAGGTAACCCTTATCTCCTAAAAGTGTGCAATTATTCAGTTTGGATTGTTTCACATCATTAAGATAATGAATATCGTGTACGCTGGCTTTTGTAATGTTCATAGATTTGTAAACTCCTTTTAATGAAGTGATTAGATGTAGTTTATATCCATAGAAGTAAGTTTTGGTTATAGCCGAATACCCTTTATCAGGACTTGTATCAAAATCTTTTCTCAAAACATTACTCCGCTCCGCTCTAGCAATATTACAAACTGGTAGTGGCATAGAATCGACAATAAAAATATTTTCATACTCATTGAGCTGATCGGCTAGGTTCTGAGTCACCCTATTGTGAAAGTCAATGAGATTTCTTCGTCTTCTATTGTAATTAGAGCGGTCAATAAGATTAGGAAAATCATAAGATTGGCTCTTTATTTTACCCCAAAAATAGTTTTCTGAATCAATACTCATCGCTTCCGAACACATAGATAAAGCAAGGATTTCGCAATCAGACATCTTTGGTTTTCTGGGGTAAAATTTAAAATTACCATCTTCCACAATCAAATCTTTGACGTTTTGGGTAATTAATTGAAGAAATTTGTCGAAATTTGTCCTAATGTTGTGCATATGTATTTTGTTGTTTGGTAGCTTAAAAATACAATATTTTATTGCATTGCAATGAATTATGCACAACATATTTTTATATATATTAAATTTTATTATCATTTTTTAATCGCACAACAGGTTAATAATATTATTAAGATTGATGTGAACAAAAAAAAATATACATTAATATCAATTGAAAAGATAGCCCTGGTCGAATAGACCAAGGCTATCTATTTAAGACTACATCTGCTCTGATGCACATCTGATGGTGGTAGTACGCTCATCCAGATGCGTAGTAATGATGAGACCTGTCTCAGGCGGACTAATAGTACTATGCAAATAGTATCTGGAAATCAAATGACCGGTATCAAAAAGAGCAGCGAGTGTATTATCAAAACGTGTGGCTCTGGAAACTAAACCAAAATCAGTGGCCAAATGGCACTCCAGGAAGTGATCTATGACCAGTCTGAGCGAAT
>JBGTFX010000258.1:0-10283 GCA_041747055.1 Balneolaceae bacterium | reverse complement strand
TTTCCTTCACGAGTTCGCTCTCCAACACCGGCAAATACCGAAAGACCACCGTGCTGTTTTGCAATATTGTTGATCAGTTCCTGGATGAGAACCGTTTTTCCTACACCGGCACCGCCAAAGAGCCCAATTTTACCACCTTTTGCGTAAGGACATAAAAGGTCGATTACCTTAATACCGGTCTCAAGAATCTCTGTACTGGTTGCAAGATCTTCAAATTTCGGTGCAGGACGGTGAATAGGATATCGCTCCTTTCCTTCCGGTTGTTTAATTCCATCAATTGCGTCACCCACAACGTTAAAAAGCCGTCCACGAATATCTTCACCAACAGGCATGGAAATAGGTTTTCCACTATCCATTACCTCTGTTTCCCGAACCAAACCATCTGTAGAATCCATCGCGATGGTTCGAACTCTGTTCTCTCCTAAATGCTGTGCAACTTCAAGCACAAGTCTTGTGCCGTCCTCCCTATCAATATATAGGGCATTTAGAATTCTTGGGATTTGTCCCTGCTCGAAATCAACATCAACAACAGGGCCAATTACTTGAGCTATATTTCCTTTATTCATTCAATTTTTAAAAATTTATTTATGTCTTTTAACGCGTAAATGGAGTTCGTAGTCAACAAGAAACCATTATGATCCGGCTATACAACAACTGTTCTACATCGGAAATTGTCCCATTCGAGACAGCTTGAAAAGGTACCCACTTTTGCTTCAAAAATCAAAGCGTTAATGCTCAATTTCCACTACCTCTGATTTTGTTTTCAGGTCTGCTTCTGAATATTTCATCAGTGCTTTTAAACTGAACAGAATCATCCTGCAAGATTGGGTTACCGACCTGTTTAACATCAAGAGAGATGTAATTTCCAGATTTTGTGATTGAGACCGGTGTATAGCATCACTGCACCTTTTAATTAACTCTTTATCAGATTGATCAACCTGGTCAGAAAGTTCTTTCTGCAAAACTTCCGAATCCAATTCCGGACTTTCACCATCAATTGCTTTTTGGAAAGCCAAACTTTTATCAATCACATTTAAAAATCGGCTTTTGATAGAAGAATACGCGACCTCACTTAACGCATCCCTCTCTTTTTTTAGCATTGAAATAGCTATCGCGGCATCATTCATATTTTTTGCCGTATTCATGATATTTCTGCTCGCCCTTAACAGTTCATCTAAACGACGGGAAACTTCTTCATCCAATCCAACAATGTGGATTTGTGTATAGTACCCAAATAGTTCTGCATGATATTTCTCCAAATCACTATAACCTATCCCCGTCAAATGTTTTCCCGGCCTAAATAAATAATCTATAAATGTTAATGTAAGCTTCAGCTGGTTTCCTATTTCTTTTCTGAACGCTTCTATAGCTGCATCAGTAATGGCAGGATCAGTTTTATGAATATAATTACTAAGATGAATTGTTTTTTCCGGAATCCACTGTTCTGCTTTGTTGGCGAGTGCCGGAATAAATTGATAAAACAACATTACTCCCAGTACATTAAATAGAGTGTGAAACAGCGCCAATCCCAACACTACATTTTGCTCAAAACCAAGAAACGTTAACACCAGCCATGCAAACAATGGTAAAAATAAAAGTGTAACAACAGCTGTAGTTATTGTAAAAATTAACTGACTGAAAGCCGCCTGCTTTTTGATATACATCCCTCCAATGGAGCCCAAAAGAACGGTTATTGTAGTCCCAACATTTGCACCCACTACCATTGCCGCACCCGCCTGAAAATCAATAACTTCGCTAAACAACATGGTTAATACGATGGCGATGGTTGCAGAACTGCTCTGCATTATTGCGGTCATCACCATTCCGGCAAGTGCAAAAACTATAATTCCATACCCCGAAAGCACTGCAGTATCTAATAGATCCGAGAATTGGTCAACACTCGATTTCATATAATCGAGTCCCATAAACAGGAAACCAAAAGCAACCAGCAACTTGCTGATGTTTACATATCGTGGTGATTTTGCCAAAATTATTATTCCTAATCCACCAATACCGATGAGTGGAAGCGTAAAAGAATCGATATTGAATTCAAATCCAAACACGGCTACAATCCATGCTGTTGCCGTTGTACCGATTTTTGCCCCCATCATAACTGAGATTGCCTGGATCAGGTTCATAATGCCCGCCCCTACAAATGCCAACACCATTAATGAAACCGCAGAACTGCTCTGAAGTACCGCCGTACTGATAACCCCACTGCTTATCGCCCTTGGGCGAGTACCGGCATATTTTCGGATCAGTGACTTAAATGCCCCTCCGCTTAGCACGCGAATAGACTCTTCCATCATGTGCATACCAAACAAGAAAATTCCGAGTCCGGCTAAAAACATCCAAAGTTCAAATTCTGAGAGCAATCCCATAGAAAAGTTTATAATTCAGTTGTTATTTCCTTCACAAAGTACGAATACCAATAAGAAAAACTCGACACAGTAATAGTCCATTTCTTTGGAAGCTGTATTAGTAAAAAGTGAATCAAAACCTTATATTTAAGGCTGTAAAAAATATGCAATACAGGCCTTTGACAAAGAATAAGGCAACAAGAAAATTTAAACTATAAAAAGGGCATTCTTTTGGAAACGGAATTAACAGCACGATCTGTAAGCGTTGATCTTTTAATTGAATTTGATGACCAGAAAAACATCGATTATGCTAAAGCTAATGAATTAGAAACATTCGAAAGAGCACAGGTCCGTGAATATGTCCAGAATATTTTGCGAAAGCGAAGTTATCTGGATTTTGTGTTAGGTGAATTTTCCAGCATTAAAATGGAGGACATGAAAGCTCCATTAAAAAACATTCTGCGACTCGGGCTATATGAAATGCTGTTTATGGACAGCACACCCGATTATGCAGCGATCAACGAATCCGTTGAAGCCGCTAAATTACGTTTGGGCCATAAATCAGGTGACCTGGTAAATGCTATTCTACGTAATATTCAGCGTGATCTTGATGACCTGCCCAAACCCGCTTTTGAAGATCGTACAAAACTGATTGCTACAACCTTTTCACACCCTGAATGGATGGTAGCAAGATGGGTGGAGCGTTTTGGCGAAAGAGATGCATTTCAGCTGATGCAGGCAAACAATCAGCGTCCTAATTATTATGTACGTGTAAATAATCTTCGTACCAAGACTGAGAATTTTAAACTTCGAATGGAAAAATCAGATATCGCTTTTGAAGAGAGCGACTGGCTTCCGGGATATTTTAAAGTCGAGACTGTGCAACCGTTTATTGCCAAAGACTGGCTGAAACGCGGTGTTTGTCTTGTTCAGGATATTGCGGCAGGATTTGCTCCAACTATTCTTGAACCCTTGCCCGGCGAAGATATTTATGATGTATGCGCCGCGCCCGGGACCAAGAGCATTGTCATTTCTGATATGATGGAAGGGGAAGGAAGTATTACCGCAATTGATATCAGTACGGATCGTCTGCAACGGCTTGCACAAAGTGCAATGGATTTTAATGCAGAAAACATAAAAATTTTCCGTGCAGATGCACGAGATCTAACTTTGAAACTTGTTGATGGTGTTCTATTAGATGCACCATGTACCGGAACCGGTGTTCTTAGCAAACGTGCCGATCTCCGCTGGAGACGAACTCCCGAAGAACTCGAAGCCTCTGTTAAACTTCAGGAAGAACTTCTCGAAGAAGCCGCAAACCTTGTTAAAAAAGGCGGGCGTCTTGTGTACAGCACCTGTTCCATCGAACCGGAAGAGAACTGGGGACAGATTCAGAACTTCCTCGGAAAAATGGACAACTTCGAACTTGAAAAACTGGAAGATTTTCTACCTGAAGAAGTTCTTATTGAAGATGGATACGCCTATCAGACTTATCCACACAAACACGGGTGTGACGGACACTTTGGCGTTCGGCTAAAACGTGTAAAATAATTTCAGGGATTCAGAATTCCGGTAATTCTGAATCCATATTTTTTGTATCCCACCGCAGCTCCAGATCGATCTTTTTTTTATGAGTATCAAGAACACTGAAGACAGTATACCAAAGCACTACGATCCCATAGCCACCGAAGATAAATGGTACAGCTACTGGGAGAAAAAAGGATTTTTCCATTCTGAACCGGACGATCGCGAATCGTTTACCGTTGTAATTCCTCCGCCAAATGTAACCGGCGTTCTGCATATGGGTCACATGCTCAACAGTACCATTCAGGATGTGCTGGTTCGCCGCGCGCGGATGATGGGCAAAAATGCCTGCTGGGTTCCGGGGACCGATCACGCCTCTATTGCGACCGAAGCAAAAGTGGTTCAAAAACTCCGCAAAGAAGGTATCAAAAAGAGTGACCTTTCCCGTGATGAGTTTATGAAGCACGCATGGAAATGGACTGATGAGCACGGCGGGATTATCCTGTCTCAGCTCAAAAAACTTGGAGCCTCCTGCGATTGGCAACGCACCCGCTTTACTCTCGAAGATGAACTGTATGAATCTGTAATAGACTGCTTTATTAAGCTTCATGAGGAAGGATACATTTACCGGGGACTGAGAATGACCAACTGGGATCCGTCCGCTAAAACCGCGCTTAGTGACGAAGAAGTGATTCACAAAGAAGTACAGTCTGCACTTTACCACATTCGTTATCCAATCAAAGACAGCGATCAATTTGTAACGATTGCCACCACCCGCCCCGAAACCATTCTTGCCGATACCGCCGTTTGTGTTCACCCTGATGATGAGCGCTACAAGGATTTGATTGGCAAAAAAGCGATCATCCCGCTGGTAAATCGTGAGGTTGACGTTATTGCTGATGAATACGTTGATCCGGAATATGGAACAGGATGTCTGAAAATCACACCGGCTCACGATCAGAATGATTATGAGATTGGTCAGAAGTACGGGCTGGAAATCATCGATATGCTGAATTCTGATGGTACGCTTTCGGAAGCTGCACAGTTTTTTGTTGGCACCGATCGTTTTGAGGCCAGAAAGCTAATGGTGAAAGAGTTAAAAGAACTTGGCCTGTTCGTAAAAACGGAAGATGTAACCAACAAGGTTGGATATTCCGAACGGACAAATGCCGTGATTGAGCCACGCCTATCGCTTCAGTGGTTTTTAAAAATGGACGAGCTGAGCAAACCGGCTCTCGAAAACGTGATGAATGATGAAATTCAGTTTCATCCCAAAAAATTTAAGAACAGCTATCAGCACTGGATGGAAAACGTTCGGGACTGGTGTATTTCCCGCCAGCTATGGTGGGGGCAGCAAATTCCCGCATGGTTCTTTGGCGAAGGTGAAGATGAATATGTAATCGCCAAGACGGCTGATGAAGCTCTTGAAAAGGCGAAAGAAAAGTCCGGTAACGATGCACTCACCGCGAGCGACATCAAACAGGATGAAGATGTACTCGATACTTGGTTCTCCTCCTGGTTGTGGCCTATTTCCGTTTTTGATGGTTTTAGAAAGCCCGACAATAAAGACATTAACTACTACTACCCTACTCAGGATTTGGTAACAGCCCCCGAAATCATGTTTTTCTGGGTTGCAAGGATGATTATTGCCGGATATCATTTTCGGGGTGAAAAACCATTCAGCAATGTCTATTATCACGGAATTGTACGGGATGAAAAGCGACAGAAAATGTCGAAATCTCTTGGCAATTCTCCTGATCCGCTAAAATTGATTGAGAAATACGGTGCCGATGGCACCCGAGTGGGAATGTTGTTCGCTTCACCGGCCGGTAACGATTTACTGTTTGATGAGAATCTATGCGAACAGGGTCGGAATTTCTCCAATAAAATCTGGAATGCATACCGATTCCTGACCATGAATATGGATGCCTCTGTTGATTATAAACCCACTCTGGATATCGACCCAAAAAATTTGGCCGATCAATGGATGCTGGCGCGGATTAAATCAACCTGCGCAGAGATGGAGAAAGATTTTGGGAGCTATCGGTTAAATGAAGCTCTAAAAAAGATTTACTCCTTAATATGGGATGATTTTTGTGACTGGTACATTGAGCTTTGTAAAGCCGATGAATATGGTGAAAACATTCCCAAAGAAAAGTTGGAACGGGCACTTGGAATGTTCGAAACCTTGATGAAGCTCCTCCACCCTTTCATGCCGTTTATTACCGAAGAAATTTGGCAGCGAATTCAGGAGCGGAGTGATGATGAAGCACTGACCATCAGCAGCTGGCCGAAATTTGAATCAGACATTGATCAAAAATCCATAGATCTGTTCAGAAGATTTCAGGATCAGATATCTGCAATAAGGAATATTCAATCCGAAATGAATTTGTCACCAAAAGCCGGGTTAAATCTGAAAATAAAACCGGAGAATGATTCTGTTTCAAAGGCACTGGAATCTCACCAATGGATTTACTCCAAACTTCTTTCCGTAGACAGCCTTGAGTTTAATTCGAACATTCTAAAACCGGAAGCATCTGCATCGGCGTTGATACAAGGGACAGAGATATTTATCCCACTTAAAGGATTAATAGATCTTGATAAAGAACGCGCACGGATACAGAAAGAGATCGATCAAACAACCGGATTTTTAAAGGGCGTGGAGAAGAAACTGGCGAACAAACAGTTTGTTGAAAATGCTCCTGATGCGGTTGTTGAAAAAGAGAGAAACAAGCTCAGTGATGCAGAATCGAACCTTCAAAAGCTAAAACAGTCATTAATTGAACTGAATTAATGGATTAATTTTGCATGAAGGAAAATATATTTTGCAACATTACCTGCATAAATAGGCATTATTAGATTTTAGTTGTATTATTAACGTTCAATTACAATTCATTCATTGATTTGTTTGTCAATGAATTCTAACAATACTATAGTTTATGCAATACGGAAAAGTTAAATGGTTTGATTCAGAAAAAGGTTTTGGTTTTATCGAACCTGAAGATGGTGGCAAAGATATATTTGTTCACAGAAATAATATAGAGAATCTTGGTTTCCAAGAGGGTCTTGAAGACGGTGAAGAAGTAGAATTTGATGTAGAAGACACCCCAAAAGGTCTTAGCGCAATTGAAGTACGACGGGTTGACTAATTAGTCGTCCATCGTTATTACGATTTGAAATTATAAGCCGTCTCGGCAATGTCGGGTCGGCTTTTTTTATGGGAATCAGACACGCGAAGTCTCAGTAGACTTCGCGTGTCTCCACTTTTGCAATTTTGAAGAAATCCTAAGATGGCGCATAAATTCAACTATATCCATACATGGTATTTCTATTTCCCTATCTACAACACCTCTGAGGGACTCAATCCGTTACAAGTTATAACTTAATTCATTATAGTATAGAAATACCTTGTCTCACTTCTCGTACCAGATGGTTAACTTTAGGAATATATGGAACTTCGAGGGTGAGGTTATACCGAACTCTTCCAGGACCTCATTTCATTCGGGCTCTGGCAGGTTCTATTTCCCGTCACTAGATAATGAAAGTACACACTTATACCTCAAATCAACCCCTCAGCATCTTTCACCATCTCCTCGCGAAGAGATTGAATCATAGGAGATGAAGTGTCCTCTCGCCAAAAAAATGCAATTGTTGTACTTGAATCTTTAGGGCTGAGATCATAATAAACCACACCGGGAATCTGAATACGCCGTACCCCCGCAGGAGCAACTGTGATCCCGAGTCCTGATTCCACCAGACTGACCTGCGTTTGTATATCAGAGGCTTCCTGGACAACATTTGGCGTTATGCCCGCTTTACGGAATATTTTTTGCAGATGATCATACAGATTAATATTTACCGAGCGTGGGAATAGAATCCATGACTCATCAGCAAGCATGGAAAGAGTTACACGTGACCGGTTAGCCAGCGGATGTGAGGTAGGCAGGACTACCATAAGCTTTTCCTTTGCCACTATCTCAAAAGCGTACTCCATTTTTGCAGATGGCTGGCGAATAAGCCCGGCATCGATACGGCCAATCCGCAATGCTTCGAATTGATTCGAAGTAGACATCTCCAAAAGCCGTAACTCCACTCCGGGAAAACGTTCACGGAATCTGCGTATCGCCCTGGGCAGTGAGGATACCAGCAACGCAGAAGGCACAACACCCATTCTCAGTATCCCCTCTTTGCCCTGCGCGACATTGCGGGCCAATTTTATTGCATCATCTGTTTGGTCAAGGATCGGCTTCGCCCGTGTTAGCAGTGCCTCGCCGGTTTTGGTGAGCCGTACATGTGGCCTGCGCACAAAAAGTTCAGCACCAATAGTTTGTTCAAGTGATTGTATTTGAAGGCTGAGTGAAGGCTGGGTAATGTGCAAACGTTTTGCGGCATCCCCAAAGTTCAGCTCTTCTGCCAAAACAGTAAAATAGCGAAGATGGCGTAATTCTACATTTTCTGTCATTGGTATTTTCTATCTCATGGAAGAAACCTGAAGGTCAGTTCAATAAAGGATATTACCATAAGAATGTAATGCAATCAAGCTGATATGAATGAAAAAATGTATTTGTGACTCTCTCGGTTTAATTCATTGGCATCTCCTATCTCAATAGGTAATTCATCCAATTTGACCAATAACAATTTTTAAAATAATTTAGATATGCAGCCTTCTTTATTCATTGAGATAAAAACCAGTCGGTTTTACGAATTGAGGAAGTTGATATCCAGCTGTTCACAAGAATGGTAAAACCCCGGATTACTCTAATAAATAATATTATGAAACTAATTATAGCATTTTTAACACTCTTTATTTGCTTGAATACTGCTAGTACCCAAAACCACTTGGAACCAATTTCTGAGTCAGTCTCCGCTCCCTATGCCGAAGCGCAGCTGGTGGAGGACAACGGACGCATTCTGGTGCAGGTGAGCATCGCGGGGCACGACTCCTTAATCTTCATTCTGGACACTGCCGCTCAGGGAGGCGTTATTTCCCCCGAGACGCGAGACTTGCTGGGACTGGACCCTGCCTCCGGACAAGACCAGCAGGTGATGGGCGCCAGCGGCCCGACGATACTGACCCGAATGCCTCTCCCGCCGGTGACCTTGGCAGGGGAGACGGTAGACGGGCTGAACGCGGTGGTCGTTGACATGACCCCATTTCGCCGCTCCCCGGGGCCGGCCAACCTCTCCAACCTCGCCGAGGTCCAGGGCTTCGTAATGTTCGACGTCGCGGTGGGCGACACCATCGCGCGGGCCATCCTGGATAGCGGTGCGCACACAAGCGCGCTCAACTGGCTCGCCGCGGCGGGGGTTGGGGTGACCCGCGAAACTCCCGGGCTCCTGGAGAGCAGCCCGGCTGGAGGCATTTCCGGCGACATTGTCGAGACCTACAGCCACCGGATCGACGGGATTGGGGTAGAGGGGCTCCATTTTCCTCCGCTGGAGATAAGCATCTTGAACCTCCCCTTCGGCGAGCGCCCGATGATGCTGTTGGGCGCCGACTTCCTGAGGGAGTGCCGTGTCTTCATCTCTCACAGCCAGCAGCGGGTGCACCTTTGCGGAGACGCCGCCGGATAGCCGGAGCTAGCTCTCTCCGGCCACATTACGATGATGTGCTGTAGCAGGCGCTTCTCCAGCTGAAGCACCACGGCTCGATCTCATTGGTATTTATTATCTCAAAAGGCAATTCATCCTATTTGATCAATAAGTAATTTTGATATAATTTTTAACATGTAGCCTTGAATATTAGATTCATAAAAACTCTACATTTTTTATTTAATTTATTAGACAAAGTGTATGGCTGTTCAAAAATCCTTTGTAAGCTTACTTTTCAGCATTTTGATGTTTGTTACCGGGGTAAACCTGCTTTTCTCCCAGCCGGTACAGACAGAAAACGCGGCAGTGGAACTGATATCGGAAAACCTGACCATCAAACCGGGAGAACCGTTCTGGATCGGCGTGCGGATGGATCTACGTGATGGATGGTATGTTTATTACCGTAATCCGGGCGATTCCGGCATGCCCCTCATGGTCGAATGGAAGCACGAATACGATTTTCAAATCGGTGATATTCAGTGGCCCTACCCTCTTTGGATTGATGTGGGTGCCGGCCTGGCCAGCTACGGCTATTACGGTGATGTGCTTTTCATGATGGAAGCTTCCGCACCTGAAGATCTCAAGCCCGGGTCAGAATACACATTAAAAGTGGAAGCGGACTACCTGATCTGCGAAAAAATCTGTATTCCGGAATATGTTGAGATTGAACTTACACTCGGTGTGACCGGCGGTGAGGTGGAATACAGCGAGGAGTGGCTTCCATATTTTGCGGAAACCCGTTCCAAACTTCCCGTGAAACTCGATTATTGGAGCGCAGATGCGCATGTAAGTGACAACGGTAAAGAG
>JBGTFX010000257.1:0-4081 GCA_041747055.1 Balneolaceae bacterium | reverse complement strand
GGCTTTGAGGTACGATCGGAGTCGGAAGAAGTGGTTGACGATGTTGGACAAACCATTACTGATATTGCAAGAGAAGTCTCCTCAAAAACAGGTGATGATGTAGAACTGGATATCTTTGCGCGGCGCAAGCCCGGCGGTATTCCGTACGCACATCCTTTGAATAAATGCACCAGGAGTGTTATGGAATCTCTCGGCATTGAACAGCGATTGGCACCTAGCACCTCAGAATTAGCCGCATTAATTGATAAAGGTATTCCTGCTTTAACACTGGGGATTACTACCGGAGATCATATACATAAATACAACGAATCAGTTGAAATTGAGCCCATCTACAACGGAATTACGCAACTCATTGGAACTATAATAGCAATTGATGGAGGATACTGTGATTGATCTTCAAAAATGGATCGACGAAAATACCTATCACCATTCCCAATTCTGGGATTTAAAGAAATTAGTAGCAAAAAAAGAGAAACTTGGGCTAACCATTTCTCTGTGTTTGCCAACGTTAAACGAAGAAAAAACGATCGGTAAAGAGGTGATTATTTTTAAATCTGAACTGATGAATCGCTACCCACTGATTGATGAAATTGCGGTGATCGATTCCGGCTCAGAAGATAATACTCTCGAAGTTGCCAAAAATTACGGGGCAGACACCTATCTCTCAAAAGATATTTTACCACACCTCGAACCCAAAATGGGTAAGGGTGAAAACCTTTGGAAAGCCATTTATCAGCTAAAGGGAGATATCATTGTTTATGTGGATGCGGACATTAGTAATATCCACCCGCGCTTTGTATATGGTCTCGTAGCACCGCTTATCCATAGAGAAGAGGTGAAGTATGTAAAAGCATTTTACGACCGCCCACTGGCTTTTTCAGGTGGTGTACGGGCTTCCGGTGGCGGACGCGTAACCGAAATATTGGTTCGCCCTCTCTTCTCTCTGTTCTTCCCGGAACTGACCACAATTATTCAGCCTCTTTCGGGGGAATATGCCGTACGGCGTGAAGTACTAGAACAAATTGCTTTTCCCATCGGCTATGGAGTGGAAACATCACATCTAATTGATGTACACCATAGATTTGGCCTGGAAGCTTTCGCCCAAACTGACTTGGATAAACGAGTTCATGAAAATAAACCCACACAATCTTTAGGAAAAATGTCGTTCGGGATTTTACAGACATTTATAAAGCGGGCTAAAGCTTTGGGAATTTTTGAAAAAGCTGATCACGAAACCATTTTAAGGCAGTTTCAAGTCACAAAAGATCACTATCAACAAAACAAAATTTCTATTATTGAAGAAGAACGGCCACCAATGATAGAACTTGAAGAATACAGAAAGAAATTCGGCAAGTAATAATGAGTACATCAAATATACTTAAGGAAAGGTTTGTAGAACTTTCTAAAGAACTTCATCCGATTCCGACTAAAACCGAACCAAAATTAAAAAAACTACAGGGGATTAAAGCCGTAATTTTTGATTTTTACGGCACATTATTCATTTCCGGTGTTGGCGATATTGGAATTGATGATGGGAAGTCAGATGAAGCACTTCTTACAGAAGCTATTAAACATTCCGGCATTGAAATTACCCGGTCAGAAGCCGGAAAACGAGGATATGAAATTTACAGCAGTGTGGTTGACGATGAAATCAACAAAATAAAAAAATCGGGTATCCCCTTTCCGGAACCGGATATCAGAAAAGTCTGGAGTGATGTGTTAAACCAAATGTTTGATGAAAAGCTTATTTCAACCAAAATTTCTTCGAATCACGCAGAATTGATGTCAGTAGAATTTGAGGCCCGAATGAACCCGGTTTGGCCAATGAGTGACCTATACGAAACTTTGGATGGAATAAAGAAGAAGGGATGCAAACTTGGAATCATATCAAATTCCCAGTTCTACACGCCCATCGCATTTGAAGCGTTGGCAGGAAAATCCCTATACGACATGGGCTTTGAAACAGAACTTTTGCATTGGTCTTTCGAGGAGTCCCGAAAAAAACCGGGAGTTAAGTTTTATGAGATCTTTTTAGATAAAGCAAAAAAACAACTTCCTGATCTTGAACCGAAAAACTACCTTTACGTCGGTAATGATATGCTTAAAGATGTTTACCCCGCAAATAAAATTGGAATAAGAACTGCATTGTTTGCCGGTGACAGGCGCTCTCTTAAATGGAGAGAAGATGATGCAAGGTGCTCCGGCCTTGAACCCGATTTAATCATTACTGAATTAAATCAAATTTTGGATTGTATTTAGCCTGCATCAAAAACCAAGATTGGAACCCACTTATTTCAAAAACGGGTTCCTAACATAAAAAACTATCTTACTGTAGTTGTTTCATTAATCCAGCTGTAGCACTCATCAATACTAGCATCGATATTAATGGTTTGGCCATTTTCCCAACCCCTGAAAAATTTATCTTCTGATGAAGGTAATACCGGTTGATAAGAATCAATTCTACTTTGTGCAGCAGATCGTATGGAGGGATCTACGCTCATCCCTTCTTCAAGATAATCTAAAGCCAGCCAGTATACAGTGCGATCGTCCCTCTCAATATTTCTTCCGGAGGTACATTTTGCAACAGCGGCAGCATAAATAGATGATATTCTTAAATAAGGCGGCCCCCACTCCCTGTCGATATTAATCGCCTCCTGTGCATAATCACGTGCACTTTCTAAATCATCCAGCTGCTGATAGGTTTCTGCAATTTCCAATGCTGCCACTTTTTCTTCATCTGAAGAAGGACTTTTTTCTTTGGCTTCCAAAAGATAATCAAGGGCTACATTATACTGTCCGGCAGACAGATAAATATCGGCAATCTGACGGGTATTTTCGTAGCTGGGATTTAGTTCGTAAAGCTCCTCTACCCATCTTGTTGAGTTTTCATTATCACCAAGCTCGTCATATAAATCTACAATTTCCGCAATCAATGCCTCTTTTTCCTCTTGATCAGCTCCTTCTAGTTGTGATTCGAGGTAAACCACTCTCTCTTCAGGATCATCAAAAAGTTCATTTCTTGCTTCATTAATTGCTGATTGAATTTCAGGTGGAGTATAATCTTCTATTTCATCAATCATTGCCAATGCTTCTTCTCGCTGACCGGCAGACACATAACTTGTTAAAAGAATATGTGCATAATAACCGTCACTCATTCCCGTAAATTCTCTGGGATTCATTTCAAAAGCATTCGAATAATACTCTATTGCTTTATCCAGTCCACGATCAAACATATTCATATATGATTGATAAAAACGTCCTTTTTTAATATTCCATTCAAACTGTTGCTCTTCACTTGTAAATGTTTCAAATGCGATGTCAAAAGTTTTTAAGGCTTTTTGCAAGTATTCATCTACTAATGTGGGATCAGATTCTTCCTGAGCTAAACCTGCATAAACTTTTGTCATACGATCGAATTGTCGTTCCAAATCAAATGAAGGATGGCCTTCAAGTGTTTCAGGTTTCGCATTTAATATCCATTCTCCATATGTACGTGCCAACTCATAATCCTCTGAATTGTATGCATCAATAAAAACGGAATAAGCTTCAAGTTTTCCCATACCGAAAGGCGGCTCTTCTTCATTTTGGCCAAGAACAAGTGATGTAAAACCAATTATAATGCTTAAGGTGAGTGCAAATCTCTTCATCATGATGATTTTAGTATTAATAACTATCTCTGATTAACTACAAGTCTTAACGTAGATTTATAAACTTTTTATACATTCTTTCCTGTATAAATACTTTGCTTCACAATTTTTCGAAACAACTATTAATACAAGATTTACAAATAAATGTTCCTTTTAAAACGTATAAAACCTATGTAATTATCCAGGCTACCTGGTATGGATTAAGTGTTACAACACCATTTACAACGCACTCCTGTTCAGAAATAATATCATTGTATTTAGTTGTGGTATCTAATGGAAGATCATTAAACTCTACATCCACACTTACTTTTTTCCCGGTTACATTTGCCATTACTAAAATTTTCTCGGTTTCATCTATTGCAGTTCGCTCAAGGCAAAAAACGTCATTATTTATTGCAAGTACTCTCTGATTTCCAAATGGATGAAAAGCCGGA
>JBGTFX010000256.1:0-3448 GCA_041747055.1 Balneolaceae bacterium | reverse complement strand
CGGTCATTACCTTGCAATGTTTAGTGAAAAATTGCCAAATGCCCGAATTTCCTGAGGGCGATCGTGCAGCCGGCGCGATGTATAATCAACATTGTTCTCAAGATGATTTATTAAGTCAGACATTGTTGTTTTTCTCTTTTTTAAAGCGTCGGCTAAATAATAAGTGAAAATAGAGTGTTGTTTATGATTATCTAAAGATCCCATATAGGCCGACGATTGCTGATTTGTACTATTACCGAAAATAATTACTGCGTTTGGAAAATCATCAAGAAGTCTGCTTGAAATTGCTTGTTGTACTCCCCTTGCATTATTTCGTGGCCTTGTCGGTTGAAGTAAATCCATTACAGAATCCATGTACTCAAGATCTGCAAAAATAAACATTTTTTCAGGATTACAATCTGCGAATGATCTGAATAATTCAGTCATCGAAACGGATGTGCTTTTTCCATCAGTATCTACATGAGCCATTATTAAATCAGTATTCGTATCAGAATCGTCAACCTGTGCGAAACCGGTTAAATAAACACTTAAAGTCCCTTCTTCCATATTTCCACACTGACTAATTTTCTCTTTCCAGGGTGTGGAATCAGGTACATTTACTTTAATAATTTGATCTCTTCCCATTTGCAGCGATGTGCGCATATAACGCTCGAAGAGCTGATGGCTGCGGTTTAACAGTTGTCTGCTCCCGATCTGATTTTCTTCGATATTTGTGAAAATAATGGCACGGTCAGCTTCATTTCTTGATTTGAGTACCGGCAGTGAATTCTCCACATCAATATCTCCAAAAGGAATTTCGGTTAGCTCTACAAGCAGTGCACTATGTGCATCCGATAAAGACCTCCACTCTACAATTCCACTTCCTTTTGAAATAAAAACCTCCTGTAACGCATACTCAACTTTAAACCAATCAGAGGAGTAATCTTCCAGTTTTAACAGTTCACTATCTTCACCTAGTTCTACCAAAATATTGCCTGATGAGATGGAAGGATTGCTTCTAACCTGAGCAACTGCATCGCGGACGACAAAATAGGGTTTCAAAAATGAGTTTAGTGGAATTCTATATTGATTCTCAACTCTTTTGAATACGGAATTGATGGTGATTTCCGCCTCGCTATTAAACTCTCCATGTAACCGATCTGCCAATGAACCTACATTCAAGTCAATAAAGTTATTTGAAAATGGTATATTTTGTTGATTAAATATTGACTTCTCCTGATATAAAACTTCAATTGTAGCAGTTTCATGAGTCGTTTCAGTAGAGATCGATCTTACTGTATCAATTCTTGTGGTTCTTCCGGTCGATCTTAAATACTGCTTTTCATTCGTAAGTATCGGATCACCAACTTCTTTTAAATTGGTAAATGCCAATACACCTAAAAGACCACCTGCTAAAGAAAGTCCAACACGTTGAATATTTGTAGGATTTGAAAGAATCAGGTCGGTATTGGCAGCCGTAATAGCAAACGCAGAACCGGATAAAGCAAGAAGTGCAAAACCCCAACGAGGACGATATTGTTGAACAGTTCGTTCAACAAGTATTCGCTGAGAATATTCATTTTCAACAATTTTGTACGGAGCTAATCGAAGAACAGGATTTTCTACTGTAGGATAGTCATCAATTAATAGCCGCTCCTCTTCACTAACTAATCGTGGTTTTTCTGAATCATCCACAGCAAATTCATCAACCACTGTCCACTTACTGGTTGTACAGCCCACCAACAAAAGGATTGAGAAAATAAAGAGCAGTTTTTGAGTCATTAACAAATCTCGTTTATAATGAGATAACAGCCCCGAACGCAAAGAGACTTCTGAATTTAAATGAATCTTCCGTTCCGGGTTCTGATAACCAGAATGGAATTTCATACCGGAATACGAAACCGCGTGGTTTTCCCAGGTAATCAGGAATATTCATAGTTAAAGAGAATCCGGCTCCTGCATCCGCCAAAACTCCATCTAATCTATTTCCTTCAAATTCATTCTCTGCAATACCCAATGAAGTTCCTATATCATAAAACAGGTACGAATTAAATGAAAAAAAGTCTGATGCGAATGGAATCCTTTCAAACAGCGAGTTTATTGGGTTTGGATAATCAAACTCTGCATTTACAGAAGCAATAGAGTTGAGGAGATGTAAATTTACATCATCACCACTTTGATAAAAGTTAATATCCCGGTCAGTATACCCACGCAAATTTGCTCCTCCGGCTACCTGTACATTCCCTGATGTCATCCACGGCTGAGGAATAGTTCCTTTGGCTCTCGTGAGCCCATTCTCCATCCAGTCAATCGCTGGAGCTGAACTTCTTGAAAACAAGTATTCAGGTGCAGTATTACTTGATGCTATTCCAACGAATGAGCGAAATCTAAATCCCCAATTTTCATTTATAGGAGCTCTTTGGGTAGCTGTGGCTTCAAATACTGTAAATGTATCCTCCAGGTATTGAACACTTCCGCTTGCTGATAAACTAGCCCAGCCAAATCTATTTTCGTTTCGCGATTCGTAATTTAGTTTTGTTAGGATTTTTGATTGATCACTCCACAAGACAGGAAATTGCACATATTCATCATCAAACCTTTTTTCGAAATTTGTGGTAATTCCAATTTCTCTGAATTTGCGCTCATCAAAACCTTCTTGCCATCGTTTATTAAATCCAATGCCATGGATATGATATCCGGTTCTGATTGATGAGGTTAGTTGATAGTTTGCTTCATTGCCATACTCCGACCACCCTGAAATTGGATTTGTGTACTGCAAATAATATGAGACGGGAGTTGACGGGAACCAGGTGCTCAACCATAAGCCCCCATTAAACCGATGTGGCCCATCCTCAAATGTGCCCCTCATTTGTCCTTGAACACGAACACCTACGCGAATTCCATCCACATCATTGTACCACAAATCAGGCGCCGGTATAATTTCATAGCTTCTGCTTTGTGCCTCCGTATTTTCTACAGACACAGCAGTAATTACCAATAAAAAAGTAATTAGGAAGGTATAGGTACGAGCCAATCGTCCAGGATTTCGTTTGAATTGATTATACTGTTTGTAAGGCGAATTAGTCGTCGTTGTTCCGGCCATAAAATATAGTTTTCAACTAATTTGGGGTCTATCCACTCAAAATTTGTATGCTCATCGTCCAGCGAAAGGGATTCGTCATCTCCTATTTCTGCTGCAAACGCAGGGATTAAATGTATCGTATCCGATTTATATTCATAAAATTGATTAATGCTGGGGATTGTCCAGAGTCGGTTTGGAGATAATGCTGTTTCTTCTTTGAGTTCGCGCAGTGCTGCTTCCCAAAATGTCTCACCTGATTCCACCTTTCCACCAATCATCCGCCACTGGTGCTGATAAATTTTTCCTGAAGCCCGTTTCAATACCAAAAATTCAGTCTTGCCATTTTTCAGGCGATAGGGATACAAATCTATCAGTTTTTTCTCAGCC
>JBGTFX010000255.1:0-2162 GCA_041747055.1 Balneolaceae bacterium | reverse complement strand
TTTTGTTCATATTGGTTAGTTGAGTTTGTAGGAAAACACAACATAACCAAAAGAGGGGAACTCGAAAGAGTTTCCCTCTTCATTTTTTATCTTTTACCGGACACTACTGATATTTAATTATAATTGACGTAGTTAATCTTTTATGAAGATAATTTCAAGTGTTTTATTTGTTTTTGGCGAAATGTTATAACTTCAAAAAAAGCTTGTATCGGTAAACTGTAATGAAATTTCACAAGGGTAAAAGTCTTGATTCGTCACTTAGTTCTATATCATCATAAACTAAACGTAATTTGCCTATGAAAAACTTTAGCAGGTATCTGGTAATATGAATTTTTTCCTCCAGCAGATCAAAAAACGCATTACTGTCTATTTCAAGAACGATACACTTTTCTTTACATAAAGCAGTAAAAATCCGTGGTTTTTGATCAAAAAACCCTAACGCCCCTACGGTTCTGTTTTCTTCAACAGCAAACTTCGATTCACCATTTTTTTGCATCTCAATGGAACCGGAAAAAAGTACGTGTAATGAATCTGAATTTTCCCCCTCTCTAAAAAGCACATCCCCTTTCTCATATTCTGTTATATGAGAAATTAAGGCAATATAGGAAAGCTGTTCTGATGGCACCTCTGAAAAAAGCTCAATATTTTGAAGATGAATAACTTTTTCAATGATAGTTTTCATACTCAGATTAATTTAAATTTTTTAAAGTTAGCATGGCTGTTTCCCGAACCACATGGTTATCATGTAAAATAGATTTTTTAACCAATTCAATTAGTTGATCGGAGCTCTGTTTATTAATGCCATAAATGGCGCATGCATGCAACCACCAATCGTTTCCATTCATAATTCTTATTAACGCTTCATCACTATGCTTAAGTGAGATGTTGAAGAGATCCTTAGCCGTTTGCACTATTTGTTCTTTTGAAGATGGGTCCAGAATAGGCATAACATAGTCGTACAGTTCAATATCAAGAGTATTATCCATAAGCTCCAGGCCTTCCGACCGGTTTTTTTCACTCAAACTTTGTAAGCCAAGATAGACACCATACATATCTTTATGATTATAGATAAGACCCATTAGCCTGAATATATTCTCAAGTAATCTCTCCTTTTCTTCTTTTATAGCTTTTAATAGAAGATCCATATGATTCCGGTTACTAAGAAGCTGAGTTGAAATATCCAGTTGATAATAATATTTCAACTCGCATTTCAACTCCTTTTTAACGATTTCATTATTAAACTTAAAATCCTTACCTCTACTTCGCATTTTATTTAGCCCCTTAATAAGGTGCCTGCGTTTTTTTTCATCCGACTCCTTTCCGAGCATATCAAGCAGATGTTCAGCCGCTTTTTGATGATTCATATCAGCTAATACCAGGGGAATCTGACGATAAATTACTTCTGAATAATCCCCGCTGTTATAGTAAGTTTTAAAAAGGTCTATCATATTTTCCGGGTATCCCGAAAGTGCCTTGCGGGCTGAGTATGATATATCTTCATCATCAAGCCTTTGAATCAATAATGGTATGAATGATGAATCCTTTAGCTCCCCCATACTTTTAACAGCCTCTCTGCGAACGGCAGGTGATGGATCATTGATTAGTACCGGCAGATACCGATTGGATTTTTCACCGGGGTGGTACCTTAGAACCTGGGCGATTTGAGCCCTGGCAAGATTCATATTTTTCTCTTTATTACTTATGACTGATTCTACTATATCAGCAGTTATCATCATCTCCTTTTCCATTTCACTTCCATACTTACTGATACATCCAATCGCAGCTGCTTTCAATTTGTAGTCATTATCGTGTAAATATCTCGTAAGTATTTTTTCTGGATCTTCGTCAGAGTGTTCACAAATGTAGTGGATGCTCTCGAGGCGAAGCTCTGTATCTTTCTCTTTAAGCAACTTCTTCACGTCTTCCGTATAGTCCTTATTGGGAATCGATTTCAACAATCGAAGAGCTTGCAGCCGTATTTGAGAAGACGAGTGATTTAAAAGATTTCTGAGTTCTTTTTGATAAGGTGTAGGATCGTGGCCTTCGATCAGTTTTAATGCATAGTGGATTTTCCTGCTGTCATCCTCCGATAGAACCCCGCAAACCATCTCCACTGTTTTCGTTTCATTCATATCCACGCCCAAACTGTCCATCTCAAAATA
>JBGTFX010000254.1:0-1755 GCA_041747055.1 Balneolaceae bacterium | reverse complement strand
TTGATGGCCGGGAAGTTATTATGGCCGGTTCTAATAATTATTTAGGACTCACCAACGACCCAAGAACAATAAAAGCTGCTCAAGATGTACTTAAAGTTTATGGTACGGGATGCACCGGATCAAGATATTTAAATGGTACGTTAGATTTGCATCTTGAACTAGAAGATAAGCTCGCTGAATTTATGGGCAAGGAGTCTTGTGTGTTATTCAGTACAGGTTATCAAACCAATGAAGGATCTATACAGACAATTGCAGGTAGGAATGATTTAATTTTTTCAGATCGTGATAATCATGCATGTATAGTGGTGGGCACACAAGCTTCTAATGCAAAAACAATTCGATATCGACACAATGATATCGATCACTTAAGGTCATTGATGGCAAAAGCTGACCCGGATGTCGGTAAAATTATTGTTACTGACGGCGTTTTTTCAATGTCAGGTGTAATTGCTAAAGTTCCGGAATTGGTTGCTGTTGCAAAAGAATTTGGAGCCGGTCTGTATTTAGATGATGCACATGCAATAGGCGTTGTAGGTGATGGTGGGCGAGGTTCAGCGTCTGTATTTAACCTGACAGATGAAGTAGATTTAATAAGTGGTACATTTTCTAAATCATTCGCTTCGTTAGGAGGCTTTCTAGTTGGAGATCGCGAAGTGGTTGAATATATACGCCACCACTCGCCGGCACATATTTTTAGTGCAAGTATGCCGCCCGCTAATGTGGCTACGGTATTAAAATCTTTGGAAATCCTTAAAGAGGAGCCCTGGAGGTTGAAAAGACTGGCAGAAATTTCAAACTACATGCGATCAGAACTGAAAAATCTAGGTTTTAACGTATGGAGTAGCCAAACTCCAATTATTCCCGTGGTGATTGGTGATATGTTTGATTGCTTTAGATTTTGGAAAGATCTGTTTGAAGCCGGCGTTTATTCAAATGCTGTAGTACCACCTGCAGTTCCGCAAGGTCAGGCTTTGCTCCGAACCAGCTATATGGCAACTCACACCGATGAACAACTTGATCGTATTTTAGAAGCTTTTAGAAAAGTTGGCATTAAGCATGGAATTATTGATAATAACGGCTCATAACTCACCTCTTATCATATTATTTTGAGTACAGAACTCAGCACTGATTCCATAACGGTTGTTACATCAAAAGCAGAAAAAAAGGATTTCATTCAATTTCCTTACGATCATTACAGTGAGGATAGGTATTGGGTTGCTCCATTATACATGGAACAAAATAAATTGCTTAATACTGATAAGAATCCTTTCTTCGAAAATGCCGAAATAGAGCTCTTTTTGGCTTATCATAATGATAAACCGGCAGGACGAATAGCGGCTATAATCGATCACAGATACAACGATTATCATAAATCCAAGACAGGATTTTTCGGTTTTTTTGAATGTATTGATCACCAACCAACAGCTAATTTAATGTTTCGTGTAGCATCCGACTGGTTGCGAAATAAAGGAATGACTGATGTATTAGGGCCTGCAAATCCCGGTATGATGGATGAGATAGGGATATTGGTTGAAGGATTTGATAAATATCCTTCTATTTTAATGCCCTATCACAAAGAATATTATGACACCCTTATTAAAGGTGCCGGTCTTGAGAAAGCTCAGGATTTATTGACTTATGAAGTCAATCAGGATAATGTGGATCGGGAAAGAATGAATCGGGCTATGGATATCGTAAAGAGAAGATTGCCCGGTATCTCCATTCGTAAAATTCGCATAAAGAAAATTAAAGAGG
>JBGTFX010000253.1:0-10775 GCA_041747055.1 Balneolaceae bacterium | reverse complement strand
ACTCAGGAAGGCATTCACTTCAGCGGTATCGTATCCACGCAGGGATTTATCAAATTGCTGTTGTTTTATCTCAAGTGCAGTTAATTTCATAAGGTAATGGACTTAAATTCGTACGGAAGATAACATTTATTGATTTAGCATATTGCGCAAATTACCGGAACTTGAACTTTTCTCCTTTCCGGAATCATCATCCAGTTCAATATCAATTGACCGGTTCTGTTCCTTTATTGAGGACGGTTTTCTCTGCCGTGATTGTTGAGGTTCATCATCGGTTACAATAGATTCAAGATTTGATAGCCGAGATTCTGTTTTTTCTTTAAACTCTCGCAAGGCCGCAAGAAATTCCTTGTTTTCAGAAAGGTCGCCCTTCGATTTACGCTTTACAATATTGTTGATAATACTCCCTACAATGCCTAAAAAAACGATTGTAAGAATACTTCCAAATACGATTGCTACAATTGCTACATCATCACCCATCATTATTGTTCACCTTTATTTGAGGCCATTCCGGCTACATTGTTAATGTTTTTCTTTTTGATCTCTTCATTTTCGTCAACTTCTATCCTTCCCAGTACATTACTTTCCGACTCTTGAAATTGATCATCATCAATGGCAATTGCCTCAAGAGTTTCTATTCGTTTCTTCAATTGCTGTATAATGAGCCTTAATTCTTCAAGCTCCGTTTCATTACTGGTTGTCTGGTTTTGCCATTTCAGCTTGTTCTTTTGATAATCTATAATATAACCACCAATTATTGCTATAATTGGAATAAGTATCCAAATCCATGTTGCCATAGGAACCTCTATTAAGATATAAATTTTGATGAAATCTGCACCTTAATTCTTACGGATAAAAGCGTTAATAGTTGCGCTCACCAAAGATTGCTGTTCCAACTCGTACCATGGTTGAGCCTTCCTCGATAGCGACTTCAAGATCGTTGGTCATGCCCATGGAAATATGTTCTAGATTTACATTTCCGCCATTCATATGAAGATGATCATCCCTCAGTTTCTTTAAAACTTTAAATTCTTTGCGTACTACATCAAGGTTATCTGTAAATGTAGCCATTCCCATCACCCCACGAACGTGCGTAAACTTGAGGTCTTGTGCATACTTTAACATAGGCTGCAATTCTTCCGGTTCACAACCACTTTTTTGATCTTCTTCGCTGATGTTAACCTGAATCAGCACGTTGATGTGACGATCTATACTTGAAGCCCTCTTTTCAATTTCTTTTAAGGCTTTTTTTTTGTGAACGGAAACAATCCAGTCAACCCGTTCAACCATATATTTAATTTTGTTAGTCTGTAGGTTTCCCAAAAAATGCCATTGGATATCCTGCTCCGCAATCTGCTCCATTTTATCCTGGAGCTCTTTGGCGCGATTCTCCCCAAAATGAATCTGTCCCGCGGCGAAAGCCTCAAGTATATCTTCGTTAGGCTTGGTTTTGCTAACGGCAACTAATGTGATGTCATCACTATTACGCCCGCACGCTTTGCAGGCTTCATCAATCCTTTTTTTTACTGCTTGTAGATTTTCCTGAACACTCATTTTACTTGCCGTTATTTTAATCTGTTTATAAAGATAAAAAGTTTAAAGCCCCCTAACATTCCGATTAATTTGACGAATGGCAAATTTCATGTTAAAAAATGTTTTTAAAGGTATAAAATAATCGTATTTTTAAATCTGTGAAAAAAACTATGACACACCAGCGAAAATCCAACCGTAGGACATACGCGGGCATTCATTCCCCAGCCAATCATACAGCCCATCAGCGCTTAGGAGGAAGAACCATATCATGAATACTCAGGTAAAACATATAACCGATTTTATTCATCAGTGGGCCCCGCCCGGAATAATGTTGGATTACGACAATGTAGGACTACTTGTTGGGGATCCGTCCTCACCGGTTTCCAGGGTTTTAGTTTGTCTGGATGTAACCGAAGGAATTGTTGATGAAGCCGTTGATAAAAAGTGTGAGCTAATTGTATCTCATCATCCCCTCATTTTTCAAAAAATTTCAAGTATTAATCCTACGGATGAGCAGGGACGCATTTTAT
Source organism: Balneolaceae bacterium (assembly GCA_041747055.1). Taxonomy (GTDB): domain Bacteria; phylum Bacteroidota; class Rhodothermia; order Balneolales; family Balneolaceae; genus SW132. The sequence continues at coordinate 8,715 of JBGTFX010000253.1, read as the reverse complement.
ATAAACTGATCAGAAATAACATTTCATTGCTCTCAGCACACACAAATCTCGATGCAGCATTGGATGGTGTTTCATTTGTGCTCGCTAATAATCTTGGGCTTGATGACCTTCAGTTTTTAGACAAGAGTTATAATATCAGCCGTAAAATTTCGCTCACTACCGGTTTTGAAGACACCGAGGCGGTACTGAAGCTTTTAAATTACTACTCTGCTGAAGAAGCGTATTTCTATTCTGTAAATGGCAGAAAAGATGGTCAGAAGTGCTACGAAGCAACAATTGACCAGCATAATGTTGAGCAACTTCGTTCGGTGCTGAAAAAAGAAGGATTGTTAAAATCAGGTATTTTTAAGATAACAGATGTTGCAAGCCCATCCGATAACTTTGGAATGGGAGTTGTTGGTTATTATCCCGACGAAGGAATTGCCATGGGTGAGTTCTTGCACCTGGTTTGCCGCGCTCTTGATGTTCCTTCTGTAAGGTATTCAGGAAAGTCGGAGCGTATTCGAAAAGTTGCAGTTTGTGGCGGAGCCGGGATTTCTCTTAAACAAAAAGCGATGAAAATGGGCGCTGATGCTTTTGTTACAGCCGATATTAAATACCACGATTACTTTACCGAAAAGAAGAACTTTTTATTGGTTGATGCCGGACACTACGAAAGTGAATTTCCGGTAGTTGAGGCAATACGTAAAGAATTATCCGAAGCTTTTGAAGGCTTGAAAGTTGAAGCTACAGAACGGGTTACCAACCCAATGAATATATATGTTACCGAATTCGAAAATAAATCACTCTAAAAAACTCTAAACACCCATGCAAGAGGCACTCCAAAATCTTACCAATTTACAGTACATCGATAGTAGAATTGACGAAATTCGCCAGCTTCGCGGAGACCTTCCGGAAGAGATACTTGATGTAGAAACAGATTTAAATCGGTACAATGCCAAAATAGAATATTTGGAAGAAGAGCTGAAAAGCGTGACTTCAGAGAAGAAAAATCTTGAGTTGGAAATTGAATCTTCAAAAGAGAAGAACAAGAAGTATGAAGAGCAGCAGTTAACTGTTCGGAACAATCGAGAGTACGATGCCCTTACCAAAGAGATTGAAGCTCAGAAGCAGTTTGTAGAAAATTCAATTTCCAGAATTGAAGAGATTGAAAAGCGAATTGAGGAAATTGAAAAAGAGCTGGAAGTCAACAAGGAAGGACTTGCCAAAACTGAAGAGATTTTTAAGGAGAAAAAAGAAAATTTAGATAAAGTTGTTGAGGGTACTCAATCGGAAGAGGATAAGCTTCTTGAAAAACGAGAAGAATTGGAGAAAAAATTAGACGACCGTTTTGTTAGAAGTTACAATCGACTTCGGGACGGTTTAAGTAACGGAATAGCAGTGGTTGGAATGGAAAAAGGTGCGGCTTTAGGAATGGCACTACCTCCTCAAACTCAGGTTGAAGTTCGAAGAAAAAACAAAGTAATTATAGACGAAAGCAGTGGTAGAATCGTTGTAGACCCATCATTCTTCGAGGAAGCCAGAAAACAATTCAAGCTATAAGTAAAACGCTACAGATATTCTGTTCTTTAACATTATTAAGTTTCCGGGCAATCGCTTCCAGTTTAATCGGGAGGAGGAAAGTCCGAACACCAACGAACACCGTGCTTCCTAACAGGAAGGTACTTTTGCGTAATGCAAAAGTAACAGCCAGTGCCACAGAAACAGACCGCCCCGATACGTCGGGGTAAGGGTGAAAAGGCGGAGTAAGAGACCACCGTCTCGGCAGCGATGTCGAGAGCCAGGCAAACCTCATGGGGTGCAAGTTCACGCAGATTGTGTGCCGTTCGTCACTATACAATCGGGTGGAACGCTACGATCTTGATGGCAACATCAAGGCCAGATAAATGATTGCCGCCCCGCTTACCCGGGGCACAGAATTCGGCTTACAGGAAACTTATTACATTTTCAGAAGGTGAGTCAATAGGCTTACATTTTGGTAATGGAACAAAAAAACAGGATACTAAATACCATTAATTAGTAAGTGGCAATAATAGAAAACTCGTGGGCTTTACTCCCAGGAATAATCAAATAAAGACACAAATAATGAAAGCATTAAAGAGTCTAAGTGTAATTTTAATCGGGATCCTTTTTGGAGCAAGTGTAGCATTTGGCCAGGGAATGGGACAAGGCCAACAACAGATGCCGGAACTTCCAACATCGGCGGATGTAAGTGATGAAGAACTGACACAGTTCGTAAAAACAATTGCTGATATTGAGCCAATTCAAATGGAAGCACAAGCTGATATTGCAGAAGCTGTTGAAGAAGAAGAATTAGATTTCGATAGATTTCAACAACTAATGATGGCGATGCAAAATCCGCAAATGGCGGGTCAGGTTGAAATGTCTGACGAAGAAGAACAAAAAATTGAAAAACTTCGACCGAAATTGACTGAAATTCAAATGAATGCTGAAGAAGAGATCATTGCGAAGATCGAAGACAATGGATTGAATGTTCAACGATATCAAGCCATTATTATGGGAGCACAGCAAGACCAGGAGTTGATGACCCGACTTCAGGCCGAGCTTGAAAGCATTAGTGGTTAATTTTTAATTTTTTTTACCAAGCCGCTTGGAGAGATCTAAGCGGCTTTTTTATTACTCTATATTTTTTCAATGAGATATAAACTACCACCTCTGTTTTTAATTAAATGATGTTCGGTAACATAGATGGTTTCATTGATCAAGCCGTTCTCACTTCCAACGTAATATGAATTTTTTGTAGCTAAATCTATGATGTAATAGCTTTGTTCATATTCAAGATCTTCGGGGAGAACATAATCAGAATGAGTATATGTTTTAATCAATATAAATTGGTCGAAAACATTCATATCCAGAATTCGACTTGCTGCATCCCTTCCTCTTGAAGCTGAGTTTGACTCCGGAAAATGATAAAATGACCCCTGAGTGAAATCTTCAATGAAGTAGATATCTTTCAGGCTGTAATCATGATTATATGTGTATATAAAAGGAAGATTCAAATGGCTGAAAACATATGTACTCTCCGATTCATTGAACCGAACTGTACCTCCACGCATCGTAAATTGTAACATCCAATTGTCTGTATCATAATAATATCCAAAGGTGTCCTTAATGCTACCATTCCTGTCAACAATACGAACGGCTTCTCTATCAACTTTTTCATCATCCCCCTCTCTTAAATCATTTTGACCAAATATTGCGTATTTGTTGTCGTCAATTTTTACCGATGAAAGTGCGCTGAAATCGATTGGAAAGGTTCTCTCATAGTTGCAGTCAGAGTGTACACAATGAAATTCAGAAACCTTAAGGCTCTGCATAGAAATTATTACAGTACTATCTATTTTAGACATTTCCATCCCAAAATGAATATCACCGGGGCCACTGCCTTTTTGTGCTACTATATTTGAAGTGTCTGAAGTTAAGTTATAGGTAATGAGTTGATTCATGAAGGAATCAAAAATGACAATATTCTCTTTGTCAATACTTTCGATATCCGTACGTATTACTTCACCTACGAATGTAGAAAGCTTTCTTTCTGAATGGCCTTCTTTATTATTGAAATAAGATCTTAACCGATCTAATTCATCTGGAAAATCATTTTTATAATCCCCGTCTCCTTCATTACTTACTGTAATATAATCCTCTCCATAATGAGGTAGATTTTCTTCAATAGGATGTTCAACATAGCCAGAGCTGGATTTTTTATCAGCTTCTGAACAAGCTATTGAAATAAAGAAAAGTAGAATAATAAAATAAGGTACTCTTATAGTTATTTTATACATAGAAGCAACTTGATGATAAGTCAACTTCTAAATAGATAAATTAGAATGTAATGTCAAAAAGACCTACAGATTCACGCTATAATTCCCCTTCACCTTCCTATCCAGTTCCCGCTTCACATCTTTCTTTTTGATGTCTTCTCTCTTGTCGAATTGCTTTTTACCTCTTCCTAATCCAATCAATACTTTAGCGTAGCCGTTTTTAAAATAGAGCTTCAATGGCACGATGGTAAATCCTTTTTGACTTGAAGCTTTATCTATCTCCTGAATTTCACGCTTTTTTAAAAGCAGCTTTCTATCTCTTCGTTCATCATGATTCTCAGTCGTTCCAAATTCGTAAGGCTTAATGTACATATTCTTCAACCATACTTCTCCTCGTGAAATAAAGGCAAATGCTTCATTTAAACTGGCCTTTCCTGCACGTAACGATTTAACCTCGGTTCCTTTAAGGGAAATTCCTGCTTCAATGGTTTCGTCTATGTGAAAATCGTGCCGAGCCTTTCGATTTTCAATCTTGGGCTGACCACCTTTTTTCTTTTCTGCTTTTGCCAATAGTGTTAGTTTTTAATGAATCAAAAAAATAACGGTTTTATAAATAACTAGTAATCGAAACCGACTTCTCGTAAACCCTCTAAAACTTCCGGTTCCGGTTCGCGATTAGGAATGGTTGAATAAACTCCCATTATCTGACTGATCTGCTCGCGGGCTATGCTGTTTTCCGGATTAATACGTAGTACCTCTGTAAACTGTACCAATGCATTGTTCATCCGGCTTCTCATTTCAGACTGATCGAATGTATTCATACTGTATAACCCATAATTTAAATGGGTTTTTTCTAATAAACGGGATACTTCCGGGTTAGTTTGATCTTCTGATTCCAAAAGATTTAATGCCGACTCATACTCATCTTGCGCAATGAGTAAATCAACCTGATCTGTAACAGACATATCTTCATTTATTTCAGAGGTTTCATCGTTCGTACAAGCGGCCAAGAGTAATAAGAAGGCCAATAGTGATAATAAAGAATATTTCATGAGGTAAAGATGATTAATTAATAATGCTTATTGGAGATGGACTAATACACAATATAAAAACGGCCATACTTATCCAGCCTAAAGTTCGCCTGGTGGGAGATAAAGGTTCTTCATAAATAACCGGCGGATGTTCAACTTTTACAAAGTAAGCAATGAAAAAACACCAAACGACCCAAATGAGAGATCCAACTTGTTCGAACCCACCTGCAAAAAAGTAAAGATAACCAACGGAACCGACGAGTGACAATATCCATATTGCGGCAATCCACTCATAGGATTGATGAAACGCTTTACTAAGTAAAAAAAACAAAATCATTGCCCAAAGAACCGTAGAAATGTGTCCATAGTTTGGCAAAAATTCAGAAATCTGCAGATATAAAAATGGGATAGCTTCAATTCCGGCTAAAGCAGTAAGTAGCCCAAAACATACCCTGGCAAACTTTTTGTGTTTTTCATAACCGATTAATGAGTAGAGAATATGGCCACCATCAAGCTGGCCAACGGGCATAAGATTTAACGCGGTAAAAAAGAGTCCCAGCCAACCGGCAAATAAAAAAGGGTAGTGATACATCTCGTACATCGGCGGTACATTGCTGAAGAAACTAGCCAAAAAACCATAGAGAAGTGTATTTCCTAAAAGAATAATACCCAATCCCTGATCATCGGCCGGTGGGGTATCGGGAAATGTACCTGTTTCATTGATATGGCTGATTAGTTCATCATGGCCGGCAAAATTTTCGATGAACGAGGGATCCGGTAAAGTGGCAAATCCATACAATAAAATGAAAAGAGAAACTACAAATCCCGCAATGGGTCCGGAGATGCCAACATCAAAAAGCTTCGTCGTATTTTTAATTCGCTCTTTAATACTTATAACGGCACCCATTGTACCGATACCAAGAGGGATAGGAATAAAGTAAGGGAGAGAGACTTTAACATTATGATAAACGGCTGCGAAGTAATGCCCGAATTCATGAGTGGCTAAAAACCCCAAGAGAAGAACGGCAAAAAGCGCGCCTTGTGGCCACATTTCTGTGTAAGATTCAATATTTGCGCTTTGGCCTACCCATATAATTCCTACATAGGTGACACAAATAAAAGTGACCACAAATAATGCGAAATGTTTTAGAATGGTTTTTGCATCAGGGCGATTTTTTGAAGGCTCAGGTGCAAAACCATTTTCAAGATTTTCTTTACCGGGATCGTAAGGCTGGGGAAATGGCAAGGGGTAATTCCTGGTTAATTTCTTAATATGGGCAGTGTCATACAGCGGGCTCCGCCACGGCCTCGGCACAATTCATGCCCCTGAAAGCTGATTGCCAGCTTTCCGGATTCTTTAGGGTCAAACTCTTTGCCGCTAAATTCATCAATAAAATCGAATTGTGTAATGGTGCGATAGCCGTGTTTTTCCATGGCTTTAAATGTGGATGTATTGCGTTCATATCCTACAATTACGCCCGGTGCAAGAGCAAAAACGTTGGCGCCGTCGGTCCATTGTTCACGAAATTGAGTGGTCCGATCTTCACCGCCACAACGGATAAACGTAAATTCATTACCGGTTAACTCTTCCAGTGCAAGTTTTAAACTTCTATGCTGGCGTGATTGAATAATTTCACCATTTTTTGTCAGCTCAACCACGTTGTCGGTCTGTTCCTCAATTGCGGGTGGAAAGACGATACACTCCGTCTCATCAGCAAATGTAAAGATGGTATCGAGGTGCATTGAAGATCGTTTTTTAGGGATATCCACAGCTAATACATGCTCAACATTTCCGGCTAACAACTGCTTTGCTACATTCATCAAACCGCTGAAAGAAGTTCGCTCACTCATTCCAATCATCACAATTTTGTCGGAAACCACAAGTACATCTCCACCTTCAATGGATTGATGTCCATCGATGAAAATAATATCCTCCTGAACACTCTCAAAAACCGGGTGATTTCTAAGAATGAGTTCCATCAATAAAGACTCTCGAGCCCTTGCCCTTTTTGCAGCTTTCGAAAGAATGATTTGGCTTCCTGCAACAGCTGCAAGATCCCGGGTAAAAAGAATATTGGGAGCAGGATGCAGGGTAAATTTATGCGTGGGAGAAATGGCTCCTTCCACGACAAAGCGCAGAAGGTGATCCGCATCCAGATCTTTTAATTCATCTTGTACAGCAATTAAATTTTCGTAGGGAAGGTCTTTCACCATCTGATCTACAAATCGATGCCTCACATCTTCAATTTTTAGAGAGTCCTTAGCCAAATCTAAAATCTCAAAGATTTTTCCATCTTTGGGCATAGCGGTTTCAAACACCTTAAGCATATTCAAGTGCTCTTCTCTGGCGTCCTCTTCAAATATAATATCATCGAAAAGCAGTTCGTCTTTTAGTTCCGGGTTAACAAGTGAGACTTCTCTTCCTGGAGTGTGGACTATTACACTTTTTAAACGTCCTGTTTCTGATGGGATGCCGATTTTCATAGTAAAATTTTTTGAATGGATAGTTGGTCAATATACGCTTTATCTTACATCAATATAAATGATGAAATCCCTGTCCGGTCTCAAGATTTTACGGTTTGATGATCTCTGATTTTGTGTTTTTCTTTACGTGATGCTATAAGATTAAACCAAATGTTTGCGTTAGTGAGAAGAAATAAATTTTGAACTGAGGAATAAAAGCGAAACGACTTTTGTTGTGCGGGTAAACAGATATTATGACAGATAAAAGATATTATGACAGATAAAAACGAAATAGAGTCTCTACTTTTTCTGCTTGAAGATCCTGATCCGAATGTTCAGATTGGCGTGAAAAACCGGTTTAAGGAATTGGGTGAACAAGCGGTGCCTTTGCTGGATCAGTACCGGAGTGAGTCTATCCATGATTCGGAGAGAAAAACCATTAATGAGATTATTTATAACATCACGTATGGTAGCTTACTCGAAGATTTTTCTGAATTAGTAGAACTGGGAATTAATGATCGGCGTCAGCTGGAAAAGGCTATTTTGATGTTAGCCCGTTTTGGCAATCCAACACTTCGAACGCTTGAATACAGCAAAAAGATGGATAAAATTGCCCGGCAAATTGGAAGTGATATTGCTTACACGCCATCACTGAGTGAAAAAATGCACATAATGCTGCAGTTCATTTTTCGTGAATTGAGATTTCGGGGAGATTCAAAAAATTATCACGATCCCGACAATGCATTTCTCGATCGCGTTATCGACAGGCGAAAAGGCCTGCCAATTATTCTTAGTCTTATTGTGATGTTTGTTTCCCGCCGGTTAGATCTGCCTTTCCATGGCGTAAATATGCCAATCCATTTTATGTTGATGTATCAAACGCACAATCAGGAAATTTTAATTGATCCGTTTGATGGCGGAACTATTGTGTCGTACGATCAATGCTATTATTTCCTGAAAAAGAATGGAATTGAGCCTCGCCCCGAGCATCTTAAAAAAGCGGACGAAACAGATATTTTGGCTCGATGCATTCGCAATTTAATGCACAGTTACGCAAAAAATGAGCAGAACGATAAAGTGAAGGATCTAAAAAATCTGCTTAATATCGTTGAACTGAAGGGCTAGTGTTACCAGGCATGGTATTTCTATTTAATCTTTAAACCAGATACAACCCCTCATTCTGATTCGAACCAAAACTTAGCGCAACTTCTAATAGAAATACAATGTCTCACCTCACACCACTTCCGGAGTATTTTGTGTCCGCATCTCTTCACTTTGCAAAAGATCACTCCGCTCAAGAGAAGATGAGCTATCCTAAATAAAATTTTTATCGGCGTTTTATTCGGACATACTGATTCTGCCGATAACTATTATTCGGACAATTATCTTGATTAGTTTGCACGAATAGAATATTTGGATTACTATTTGATAAATAGCGG
>JBGTFX010000252.1:0-3164 GCA_041747055.1 Balneolaceae bacterium | reverse complement strand
AGTAGTGTTGAAAGGTTAACCCCTAATCAGGCACACACAAAAACAGGACCTTTGGAAAGAAAATGGAAGAATTATTACCAAAAAAAAACCGTACAATGAGTCAACCAAAATCAGGACGACACAAGGAGATGCCGGATCGGGGTCCGGCATGACAAATGAAAAAAATTGGCAAATAAAGGTTTAAACCATGAAAAAGAAAATTCTGCAGCTCGAATCCAAAGCCCGGATTCTTGATGATGGAGATTATCATCACAAGGAGATGATGAAACAGGCAACGGAATATGGCGATCGGTTTTTGCAGTCACTTCCTCAGCAAAAAGCATACGAATTGTTTGATGAATCGGTAGACTCACTTCTTGAAGAACCGCTAGAGGAAACGCCGGGTAAAATGGACGAAATTATTCACGAGATTGAAAACCGCGTGATTCCGCCCGGACTGAACCCCGCCTCTGGAAACCATTTTGGGTATATTCCCGGTGGCGGACTCACCGCCGGAGCCGTCGGAGATTACATCGCAGCGATCACGAATCCATATGCAGGGGTTTACTTCTCCTCCCCCGGGGCGGTCAATCTGGAGCGACGCCTGATACGCTGGATGGCAGAGCTGATCGGTTATCGTGAGGGATTTGGAGGGAATCTTACATCAGGCGGAAGTATCGCAAACCTGACCGCAGTACATACAGCCCGGGAAGCTCATAACATCAAACCGGAAGACGTCCGAAAAGCAGTGGTTTACCTGACGGATCAAACCCATCATTGCGTGGATCGGGCACTGTTGGTTTCCGGGATGGCCGATTGTGTTCGGCGAAATGTACCGATGGATGATCGGTTTCGTATGGATGCATCACAACTACAGAAACTGGTTGATGAGGATCGAAAAAGCGGATTGAATCCATGGATGGTGGTGGCATCAGCCGGAACCACTGATACAGGTTCGGTTGATCCGCTGGAAAACATTGCGGCCATTACATCAGCCAACAAACTTTGGTTTCATGTGGATGCAGCCTATGGCGGATTTTTTCTGCTGACGGAACGTGGCAAAGAGATGATGAAAGGAATTGAGAAATCAGATTCTGTGGTTTTAGATCCGCATAAAGGGATGTTCATTTCGTACGGATCGGGCGCACTGATTGTGAAAAATGAGGAGCTGTTGGCCAAAGCGCATCGCTACGATGCCAGTTACATGCAGGATACGATTGCTGATGAATTTGGCTGCTCTCCCGCTGATTTATCTCCTGAACTCAGTAGGCATTTTCGTGCGCTGCGAATGTGGCTGCCGTTGAAGCTTCATGGAGTTGATGCCTTTCGATCTGCACTGGATGAAAAGTGGATGCTGGCAAAATATGCATGGCAAAAAATATCGGAAATGGATGATTTTGAGGTGGGTCCCGAGCCGCAGCTTTCCGTATTTATGTTTCGATACAAACCGGAGAATGGAGATGTGGATGAGCTGAACCGGAAAATACATCAGGCCATAAAAAATGACGGGCGTATTTTCTTTTCCACCACCCGCTACAAAGGACATTTCATGCTGCGATTGGCTGTGCTGTCGGTTCGAACGCACCTGGAAAATATTGACGCTGCCCTGGAAATTATTCGGGAGAAGGCCCGGAAAGTAAAGTAGTAGCACGGATCGCTGCGCTGATCCGTGAAGGTAGCTTTGGTCGCCAATCAGAAGGTGTTTGAATGGGGAAATTTCAGTCTCGCGGGTCAGCGACGCCGCTCTACGTAAATAAAACCACTTTGCTGAGATTAATGATTATTCACTGAGTAAGCCCGGATAATTCAAAATCCAGCCGGGTTCTAAGTTTACAGGGTAAAAATTTTTATATTGGGCTGATATATTTGTTGGCTTTACAAACGAATACAGAGAGTTATCATGAGTAACATTCAAACGACTGTAAGAATTACAAGACTTCGGTCTTGTTCTATTTTATTTCTATTGCTGCTGTTCTTGATTCACACCGGCTGTACAGTTCAATACGTTGCCGCTTTCGACGAAAATGTGCGTGATCAGATCTATGAACTGGCTGAAAAAGTGGACAAATTCTGGGGTACGATGCTGGAAATGCCTGAAGATAAACGGGAGTATATTGTTTTCCGTGACGAATATGTGGAAATAGAGGCGAATCTGCGATCTCTGTTGCTAAAAAATAATTCCCGTCCCGGTAACGAAGAGAGTGCAGAGCAGTCACGGATTTTGCTCGAACTTTGGATAGAAGACAAGGAGATCCATCGCGAACAAAATAGTTTTAACGACTTTCTTGCCAACCGCCATCGCAGACAGTTTACAGAGGTATTTACGGCAATGGCCAGAGCTGAAGAGGAAAAACGAATGGAAAATTTATAATGAACCGAAACAACTATGAATTTTAAAAATCTGCTACAGGATATGGGAAATGCTGCGCTTGGCGAATTGTCGGAAAACGGCGGCAAAATTGCTATTCATATTAAAGAGAGCCTGGAAGAAAAAGAGGCTTCGCTACAAGAACTTTATGAAGGGTATAAAGCCGGACATATCGATGAAGCAGGGCTTGAACGTGAATTGGAGCGTGAGCTAAAAGTAATGGAAGTAAAATTGTTGACGACTAAGGTTATGAAAAAAGCAGCGGTTCAACGCGCTGTTAATGCGGCAATTGGAACATTCAAAAATGCTTTAAATATAGTACTGCCATGATGGAATTCATTACAGAGATTTTTGGAACGGGACGGGGTTTCATTGGGGGCTTTTTTACAGCGCTTATATTTTTGGGTATATTTCGACTATATGAGTGGAATCGTGCAGGAAGGCCAACAAAAATGAAGTTCACAAGGTGGGATATTGCATACCTGTTAATCTATTTTGTAGCCGTACAGATCATGATGTTGGTGATGTTTCTGTATCTGCAACAGTCGGTTCAAACAGTTTTAGCAATCGTATCTCTCTCATTTTTAATGACATTTTTTGTCTCTATAGCAGTTTTGGGCAGGATTACAAAACAGGCCGCAGGAGGAAATTAGTAGATAAAAGAAAGACACGCGAAGTCTCAGAAGACTTCGCGTGTCTCGGTAAATAATTAGCTATATAAAAGAGCCTACGATATTCAACGAGAACTATCTTTGCCAACCATTCCGACGTCGTTATACTCTTTGATCCGCGGGTCAGCGACGCCACGCTACACAAA
>JBGTFX010000251.1:0-7410 GCA_041747055.1 Balneolaceae bacterium | reverse complement strand
GTTTAGTCGTGGAGGTTGAAAATGCAGCCTGGCGACATGAACTTCACACTAATCGATATTCTATAATTAAGCGTCTGAATGACAAAGTTGACGCTAAAATTATTAAAGAAATTGTTGTTAGAGAGTGATTTAATTGATCATATTTAGAACATGAGTTTTTTAAAAAAAATAAATAATAATATAAGCCAGTTTTTGGCTGGCTTGGGAGACTCCGGAAGTGAGGAACAGGAGAATTCTTTTTTCACCCGTGAAAAAATCCAGGCGTTTCTCTTTGCATTTATCTTTTCGATCAGTTTATGGTTTGTGGTAAATCTTGGCCGTGATTACAATGTAACAATGAAGGTTCCCCTTCAGGTGACGAATTTATCGGAGGATGTGTCTTTAAGTACTGATATCCCCGATAATGCATCTGTAAGTTTAAGTGGAGAAGGATGGAATTTGATTAACGTTTATGCCAATCCACCAACAATATTTCTGAGTGCTGAAAATCAACAAGTAAATTTGTTTGATGAGATCCGCCAACAGATTGGATCCTTATCAGATCTGAGTGTCATGCAGGTAGATCCAATTTTAGTAACAATTGAAACAGAGGAAAAAATAACAAAGAGAGTTCCCGTAAATCCTCAAGTTGAACTTTCGCTACGTGAACAATATGGAGTGATTGGTGAGCCTGCATTTCGCCCCGACAGCGTAACAATTACAGGACCTGGCTCAAAAATTAATGATATTGTAAGTTGGGAAACAGAAGAGACGGAATTATCAAATGTTGCAAGAAATATTGAAATGGCAATTGATCTTAAGCCATCTGAAACTCGTGGAGTTCGGGTGGAGCCTTCGTCTATAGTGTACAGAGTTGCAATTGCTGAGTTTACGGAATCAGAAGTTCGGATTCCTATACGAACCAGAAATCTTCCTTCCGGAAAAGCCGTAACTTATAATCCATCAACTATTACGGTTCGGTTTGATATACCCATCGATCAATATAACGACGTCCAAAATACACGACCCTTCTTTGCCTATGTTGATTACAATGCGATTGAAGCTGATGAGACCGGTTTAATAACTCCCGAAATCGAAAAGGCAACTGAAGAGTTTGATGTTCGTTTACGAAATTTCCAACCGACAAGAGTTTCCTACTTCAATATTTTACCGGAATAATGTTTGGTAAAATTACACTTTAAAAGACTTGCGAAGTTTTTGAGACTTCGCGTGTCTTATTTTATTACATCATTCTGACGCAGGTTAAAATCTCCCCACTTTGCCAAGTGATCCTTTTGCCACGCCACTAAGGTTATCCCCTTCAAATAGCAGAGAGAAAAAATGTGCTAAATCGCATCCGCTTTCAAGATTAGATCTGATTCCTATCCAAATTCTAAAGGCTGAAAGCCTTACTTATCCGCCTCTGCTCATTTGCGATGCAGGAGCCCTCCGACACCCTTTGGTAGGATCTTATAAACAACATTATTAATTGAACTCAGGTTTATCCTTTTATTAAGTCATTCCGCACTTTATGCGGGATCTCGTCCAATGATAAATTTCAAACTAATTCATCCCTTCAACCAGCCGGGAAATGCTTGATCGTGGTACGACATGACTTTTACTTATTTTCTCCCTGTAAACTAAAATTCTCTAAGCACCTGTTTCCATCGTCTCTTCAAACGGTTTGATGACATCATCCACCTCTTTTGAATCAGGGTAGAAAGACAAAATTTTAAGCAGCACTTCATCGACCAAAACATCGGGGCATGAAGCACCTGAGGTTAGCGCTATGTTTAAACCTTTTTGATCTGTGGGCAACCAGTTTTCGGTGGTAAGCATTTTTTTCTCCCACTGATTGAAGTGACGAATAGAACCAGGAAAATCAAACTCACCGGCATCACGAATATGAAACGTGGGGCAGTGCTGCTCCAAAATTTCCACGAGATGCATGGTATTTGATGAATTATACCCGCCTACCACAATCGCTAGATCCGGTTTTGCGTCGGCTAACGCATAGGTTGCAGATTGATTTTCGTTGGTGGCATAGCAAAGAGTATCGGACGTGTCGGCAAAATGATCAAGTACGTCCTCTTCTCCAAACCGAGATTTTGCAGCTTCTTTCAGGATATCCATTACTTCCTGGGTTTCGGTTGCCAACATGGTGGTTTGATTAATCACCCCAAAAAACTCAAGGTCGGTCAGCGGGTTAAACCCGTCGGTACTTTTATGGCCAAAGTACTTTTCAAAATCCCCAACGGGACGCTTCTCGGTCATTATCTCTGCCAGAATATGTGCCTCTTTTGGATTTAAAACGACGACAACGGGCGAATGGCTGGCGCTGTGTGAAAAAGTGGCGCGCGTCTCCTCATGCTCATGTTTGCCATGCACAACAAGACTATAGCCTTTCTTACCCAGCTGATTTCCTCGTTTCCAAACTTTCTCCACAAATGGGCAGGTGGTGTTGTATTGATAAGGATCAATTCCTTTCTTTTGTAGCTGTTCCTGAATGGCAATGGTCGTTCCAAAAGCGGGAACAATCACCACGTCGTCAGATGAAAGCGATTCAATGGGAATGCGCACGGAACCGTCTGTATCAAACAGAAACTTCACTCCTTTTTTTAAAAGGTCTTCGTTTACGGTTGGGTTGTGGATCATCTCGCTCAGCAGATAGATATTCTTATCCGGATTTTGCTCCACAGTTCGGTACGCAATATCGATAGCATTTTCCACGCCGTAGCAGAAACCAAAGTGCCGTGGGATCAAAAAATTTAAAGGACCAAAGTCGAGTACTGACGGATCCAGCTCTTTTTTCCGCGGATCGGTTATTTTATTCGCTTCTTTTACCTTTCGGATGATCGGAGAGCGATACATTGTTGGAATTTCAAACTCTTTGCGGGCCATAAAAAATAGATTTCAAATAGTGAGCGCATAACCATTTCCGTGATGCGATTAAAACTGTTTGCTGAACAAATATCTTGGTGTTTAAGATACGAAGATCTATAGAAACACGTAGAGCTTCGGAATGATTCATGATTCTATTAATCTGATTTCCTTAAACGTCACATTGAGCGCAACAAAGCGACAGCGGAGTGAAGTCGGAATGTGCTCAGGAAGACGATAATAGCATTAAAAACGTCTTCCATTGATCTTTTTTGAACAGCAAAAATGAAAAGATGGATATTAAGAAATTCTCCGTATCTTGAAGGCTAACAACTGATTTTCTTCCCCTGCCCTTTTGATTTAGTTGCCTTTCTTCAGTTTTAAAGCCTGAATGTTTGACTGGCTTGTTCTCGGGTTGGACCATTTATGTACCCAACACACGTTGGAAGTAAAATAGAGAGAGTCAGACAATCACACATACGATTTATAAAAATTATACCCATGAAAAATTCTACTTTTTCAGAGCTCGGAATATCGCCTGAAATTTTAAAAGCAGTAAACGAAATGGGCTTTGAAGAGCCTACATCCATTCAATCAGAATGTATTCCCGCTATTTTATCGGGTCAGGATCTGGTGGGCCAGGCACAAACGGGTACAGGAAAAACTGCCGCTTTTGGCATTCCTGCCATCCAGCAAGCCAACAAAGGATCAAACATTCCAAGTGTACTTATACTTTGCCCAACAAGAGAACTTGCCATCCAGGTAACCGGCGAACTTATTAAACTCGGGCGATATACCGACGGCGTATTTACCGTTCCTGTATACGGTGGGCAACCCATAGGACGTCAGCTGAACGCTCTCAAAAAAGGAGCACAGATTGTAGTAGGTACTCCGGGACGGGTGATTGATCACTTGAAGCGCGGAACATTGAATCTTAATAATCTACAGAAGCTGATTCTTGATGAAGCCGACGAAATGCTGAATATGGGTTTCCGTGAGGATATCGAAGAAATTCTTACTTACAGTGAAGGAAAAGCTCAAACGGTAATGTTTTCAGCCACAGTTCCTAAAGCCATTAAGCGCTTGATGGACAAATTTATGACCGATCCGCAAATGATAAAAGTGGAAGGAAAAGCTGAGACCGCTGCAAACATTGAGCAATATGCAATGGAAGTTCGTGATTCTATGCGAACCGAAGCCATCTGCCGAACATTGGATATGAGTGAATTCCGATTAACCCTGATTTTTTGCAACACAAAGCGTCAATGTGATAAATTGGTTGAAGAACTCCAGGCTCGTGGTTATCCAAGTGATGCACTGCACGGTGATTTTCGCCAAAATATTCGCGATAAAGTGATGGAAAAATTCCGTAATCGTAAAATTGACATCCTTGTTGCGACCGATGTTGCCGCCCGTGGATTGGATGTGGATGAAATTGATGTTGTATTCAACTATGATATTCCTCAGGATCCCGAATTTTATGTTCACAGAATCGGACGAACCGCTCGTGCAGGGCGTCCCGGTGTGGCAATTACATTTGTATCAGGCCGCAAAAACAGACAACTTCGCGGTATCGAAAATCAGATTCGAACCAAGCTGATTCCTATCACCATGCCGTCACAAAAAGATGTGCAGGAGTCTATGAAAGGAGTTCATATCGAGAACATCATCAAAACCCTCGAAGCCGGTGGTTTACGTGAATATATCGAAGAGCTTGAGCCGATCACCGAAGGAAACTTTACGGCAATAGAAATTGCAGCGGCGCTTTATAAGATGAGAATCGAGAAGAAGTAACAGTTGGTAGTGTCGCAGTCGCTAAGATAAAAATTAACTGTAAGGTTTTTGCTTGAAAGGGTTCATATGAATAAATATGAACCTTTTTTTGTTTATAGAATTGGCTCCTTTCACTAAAATCACTATTTGGATAAAAGGCTGAAAGCCTGAAACACCATTTCGATTAACAAAACATTGAATAAAAATCATCCATTCTGTTTAAGGCTTACAGCTTATGTTCTTGTTTCACATCTGTTTCCTATGGCGATGCCATAGGTTGTGTTCTTTCAGGCTTTCAGCCTGCGTTCTTTCCCACATCGTCCTTATGATGCCCAAGGTTAAGATCTTTTAAAACTGTTTTCAATTTAGAGACCGTTGCAAAAGATTGAGGTAATGGAATTCAGAGTCTTTAGCAAAAATTTAAAAAGGTGAGATTTGAAACAGATTGGCGAAATACTACAACTTTCGTTGAGTCTTTTACTGGAATGGTGAATGATATATATCTATCAAATAGATGAATTATAAATTATTCGCGGTTGACATAGTAGTTTTGACCAACATAGGCTGAAAGCCTAACCTAGCACAGCCCAGGGCAACGCCCTGGGGAGATGAGTTGATCGTAATCACATCAGGCTGAAAGCCTGAAATAGATTGTATTCATAAATAAATTGAAGACTTTTTGAATCTACTCATCCGATAGAAGGCTTTCAGCCTGTTTTTTCCAACATTCAAAGTCTTTAGTAAAAAATCTATAAGGTGAATTTACTACGACTTTCTTTGTGCGTATTTAGAGAATGTGATGATGTACATCCATTAATAGATGAATTAAAAAATATTCACGCTTGAAATATAGTTTTGTTTACCAATGTTGAAAGCCTGAAATAGCACGTATTCTAAATATTTTTGTAAGGTTTCTCGAATTATTGGTTCATACAATAAAAACCATTATGGCTCAGTCATTATCAAAGATTTACGTACACCTCATTTTTGGCACTAAAAATCGGAATCATTTAATTAAAGAAGAAGTTGCCGCGGATTTGCATGCTTATATGGCAAGTATTCTAAAGAAATCTGGATGTTCAGCAATAATTATAAATTCCGTTCCGGATCACGTTCATCTATTATTCCGTTTATCAAAAAAGATAGCTCTCACTACGGTTATTGAACAGGTAAAAAAAGGCTCGTCTAAATGGATGAAAGCTCAACCGGTGATTACTAACCAGTTTTATTGGCAAAGAGGATATGGGGCATTTTCAGTAAGTGAATCAAATGTAGATACGGTATCAAAATACATTGCCAATCAAAAAAAACATCATAAAAAGTTATCCTATAAAGAAGAGGTTGAGCTCTTTATGAAGCGTTATAAAGTTGAGCAATATAATCCTAAATATTTTTGGGAATAGTATCGATCCGTAAAAACTGAAAACATAAATCCGCCCATCCTATTGAAGGCCTTCAGCCTTCGGTTTTTGTTCCTGTTACCTATGGCGGTGCCATAGGCTGAGTTATCTCAGGCTTTCAGCCTGTTACCATTTGCCTGGAGGTTTTCCCCATCATGATTTGAAATAAATCATTTTAAGCAGCTGTGTTAATATCGTGATATATAAATTACTACGAATCAATCTTTTCTAGCTAAATAGCTTTGGGCAATAGGTTGGAAACCTGGATTAGGTCAATACCTTGATGTAGCCAAAAAGGCTGAAAGCCTTACCTAGCCCAGCCCGGGGCAGCGCCCCGGGAATTAGAGTTGAGCGAGATTCCCATCAGGCTGAAAAGCCTGAAATAGGATACATTTCGATAAACAGAACATTGAATATAAATTCATCCAACCTATTGAAGGCCTTCAGCCTTCTGTTCATGTTTCGCATTTGATCCCTATGGCGTTGCCATAGGTTGGGTTGGGTTATGTCAGGCTTCCAGCCTGTTAATTCATGAGCGGCTGAAATATATTCAAGCTCCTTTTTGGCATTCAAAAGAATTGACTGCTACTGTAAACTGCCACTGCAGACTGACTAATTCCCCACAAAAAACAAGCTATTCACAAACAACAACTTTCCGTTTTCCCAGAATCCTCGGAACAGGGGATTGTCAACCATATAAACCACGTTGCCTGAGCCATAGCTTTGAATACCAAAAGTGAGGGAATTCTCAAGTTTTTGCTTTGCCTGATTTCCTACAAATCCACTCATGTGTGCATTACTGCGGACAGTCCCAACATTCCATCCTTTTTCGAGATAGCTGAACGAACTGGCATTTACTTTAAGTGAGAAGTAGGATTCTTCATATCCAAAAGCGAGTGGATGAGTTACATCCAGAGTTGTCTTGTAAATAGCACCCGGAGTTGTGTTAGTCGCATTTGCCCGTTCGCGATCACCGTATACTTTTAACTTACCTTCAGGTGAATTATCTGATTCAGCATCATTACTATAACTGGCTTTAATGTTGAACCCCTCCATTCCTGATATCGTGGAAATCGTGTTCCCCATAGCAATTAGTTTGCCACCTGATCGTATCCACGACTGCAAATTCTTGGTTGTTTCATCGTCAAATACACCGGAATATGATCCACTGGGAAGGACGATTGTGTTAAATTTGTGGAAATCCGTACGAGACATATGATCGGTGTGAATCAACGTTGCCGGGTAGTTTAGCTGTTGATCAAAAAAGTGCCACACTTCTCCTGCCTGCAGCGAGCTGGTCCCTTCGCCGATAAAAACGGCGATTTCAGGTTTCTCAATAAAACGAACATTTGATGACCCAAAATCTGAACCACTACTC
>JBGTFX010000250.1:0-2822 GCA_041747055.1 Balneolaceae bacterium | reverse complement strand
TTAACGTCAGTTCGAGATAAAAAATGGAGGGTTTAGGAGTAAATGAGCAGGATGTTTCGTATATTTAAGTGACTGTTAAACCTTAACTTAACTACTCCATCCTGCCATGATTACTACTGCTAAAATTACTGAAATTTTCTGTTCTATTGATGATTTTTGCGAAGAATTTATTCCCATCTGGAACCGTCAGTTGCTGGCTGGCGGAAAATCACGTATCAAACCAGCCCGGCTTTCGGCCTCTGAAGTGATGGCCATCCAGGTGCTGTTCCACCTGTCGGGCATCCGCACGTTCAAGAAATTCTACACCGATTACGTGTGCACCCAACTCCGGGATCTATTCCCCGGCCTGGTTAGTTATACCCGGTTTACCGAGCTCAGCGGCCAGATGATCGTTCCGCTGGCCATTTACCTGAAAACCAGGGCCACCGGCCAGTGCACCGGCATCAGTTTTATCGATTCCACGCCGCTTCGCGTGTGTCATAACCGCCGGATTCATTCGCACAAGGTATTTGCTGGATTGGCCCAGCGCGGGCAATGTTCAATTGGGTGGTTCTACGGATTTAAATTGCACCTGATTACCAGTGATACGGGGCATGTCGTGGATTTTATGCTGACGGCGGGCAATACCGATGACCGGAAACCTTTGAAGATGAAGGGTTTTATCGACAAGCTGTTTGGCAAGCTTTACGGGGATAAAGGCTACATTTCCAAGGAGCTGTTTGAGGGATTATTCCATCAGGGCATTCATCTGGTGACCAAGCTCCGAAAGAACATGAAAACCAAGTTGGTGACTCCGATGGCCGATGCCATTCTGTTGCGTAAACGAGCGATTTGTGAGACCATTATTGATCAACTTAAAAACATCTTTCAAATAGAACACTCCCGCCATCGAAGCCCAAAAAACTTCCTTACGAATCTATTCTCAGCATTAATCGCCTACAACTTTGCAGAAAAGAAACCCAGTCTCAAAACAACTTATGTGGATACCAAACAATTGATGCTTTTTTAGTATTCTTATCTCGAACTGACGTTAGTTAATCTTTTATGGTACTTTTTGTTTTAGATTAAACATAATCGACTAATACGATGCCAAAATCTTCTTACTCACCCGATAAGTTGTCTTTTGATCCTGTTGATCTTCAGGCACGGTTGCGTAAAAAGAGTTTAGCCAATACCAAAAAGAACGAAGTGCTGAAAAAGAAAGGGCTCAAAAAAGATCTGACCCAAAGCGATCTTAAAATCTTTGGTTCAGAATACTTTACCAATTATGAACTGAGCTGGTTAAAATTTAACTGGCGGGTATTGGCTGAAGCTCAAAATAAATCGGTTCCACTATTAGAGAGAGTGAATTTTATAGGAATTGTCTGTTCCAATTTAGACGAATTTTTCCAAAAGCGGGTCGGTGGTTTAAAAAGACAGATACATAGCGGTGTGATGGAACTTACCGTAGATGGGCGAACTCCTGAGGAGCAGATTAAAGAGATACGTGAAGAGGTAAATAAAATGATTAAGGCTTATCGTGAATGCTATTTTCAAGAGATAATCCCTGAGTTGAAAAAAGCTGGAATAAGTATTGTTGAGTACAAGGATTTAAATGAAAATCAGCTAATAAAAGCGGCTGAATACTTCGAAAAACAATTATATCCTATTATCACTCCTCTTGCTGTTGATGAAGCTCACCCCTTTCCATTTATTTCTAACAAAAGCCGTTCATTGGCAGTAAAATTGAAGAACCCGAATACGGGAGAAATACATTTTGCCAGGATTAAAATTCCATCAAACCGTCCCAGATGGATTACACTTGAGGAAAATGAACAGGGAAAAATTCTTGTCTCTATCAGTGATATTATCAAAGAAAGAATCGACCGTTTTTTTCCGGGAATGAAAATAAAATCAGCGAATATATTTCGTGTTACCCGAAGTGCGGACCTGGAAAGAAATGACGAAGAAGTGGATGATCTTCTTGAGATGATCGAAGATGAGTTACGGGAAAGAAAGTTTGCAGAAATTGTACGCCTTGAGCTTGATAATAAAATGCCGGCTGATGTAAAAGATTATCTTATCAGTCATTTAAATATAGACAAGAGAGAACTATATGAGATGAATGGCCCATTAGGACTGGCAGATTGTACGGAGTTATACAAATTGACAGGTCATAATAATTTGAGATTTCCTTACTGGAACCCAACATTGCATAGTGTTCTAAAACATGATTTAGACGAAGATAAGCCGGACATATTTGAACTGATACGTAAGGGAGATTTTATGGTTCATCATCCTTATCACAGCTTTGAATCTTCTACACAAAGATTTATTGAGGATGCCGCGAATGATCCAAAGGTGCTCGCTATAAAACAAACGTTATACAGAACGTCCAGAGATTCCCCGGTAATGCATGCTCTAATTCGGGCAGCTGAGGAGGGAAAACAGGTGGCTGTTTTGGTGGAATTAAAAGCTCGTTTTGATGAAGAGCGAAATATTTTGTGGGCACAAAAGTTGGAAAAAGCAGGGGTTCATGTATCCTATGGAATTTCCGGCCTGAAAATTCACACAAAGTTAACGATGGTTGTCAGGGAAGAGGATGATGGCCTTAGACGTTATGTTCATGTTGGTACTGGCAATTACCATCCAGATACGGCTCAGCTTTATGAAGATCTGGGATACTTTACATGCAGAGAGGATCTTGCATCTGATATCACAGATTTGTTTAATCTTTTAACTGGTTATGCGCCAAATCAAACATACAAGAGGCTATTGGTTGCGCCAAAATATTTAAGGCAAAAAACGAATGAACTGATTGATGTGGAAATTGAAGCGGCACG
>JBGTFX010000249.1:0-2345 GCA_041747055.1 Balneolaceae bacterium | reverse complement strand
TCCTTAATGGATATTTCGCCATCTTTTTTCAAGAGCTTATACATCGTATTTATTCTATAACACTTTCTTTTGGTTTAAAAAAAGATCTCAATAAAGAATTTAAAACACCTTCTGCAAGGATAGATATTAGTATCCGTCCTTTAAAAGAAGAAGATGTTTCAAAACTATTAGAGAATACATCACACAATCCGGTAAACCCCCGGATTATTGCCAATCAACAGGCGATGGTGGATGCCAATATACCAACGTGCTATGTAGCAGTAACTAAAGATAATAAACCCGCCTATATGCAATGGCTGATTGCTTATGAGCATAGAAATCTCATATCAGAATTTTCTGAAGGTCTATTTCCTGAGCTAAAAAAAAATGAAGCACTGCTCGAGGGAGCATACAGTAAACCGGAATATCGGGGTCTTAGAATAATGCCTGAAGCAATGTCTGAAATTGCTGAAAAGGGGAAGGAATTAAACGCAAGATGGATAATAACGTTTGTAGATATAGATAACATTCCATCTTTGAAAGGGTGTAAAAGATCAGGGTTCGAGCCTTATGTATTGCGAAAGTGCGAATGGTTCTTTTTTCGACATAAAGTAACATTTCATCCGCTTCCCGAAGATCTTCTAAACGTTTATCGTCTGCAAATGGGGGAAAGATCATTTAGAGATTTTGAAGAAGAAATCCCGTTGATAAGCAAACCATTTCAAACTTTGGAACAAGTATTATGATCTATGGAATAGTAAATAGAAGCGCACATATAGTATCTGTAGTGCTCTTAATTTTTTTAACAGTATGGCCGGTTAATCTACATCAAACCATAACACCTAATGAGGAATATTCAGCATTTGTTGAAGTCCGTAACGGGTCTTTTTTTGTCAATGGAAATCGTTTTAGATTTGTAGGAACAAACGCATATTATCTTCCCAATTATAAAAAACTGGATCCACAGGTTGTTGAGAGAGCTTTTCAGGCGTTTGATTTGGCTGGTATTTCTGTAGTTCGAATGTGGGCATTTTATGATGGTTTTGATTGTGGATACAGTGCAAAAGATGACACAGAAAATGTTATACAGCTCAGCCCCGGTGTATACAATGAAGAGGCTCTTGTACATTTGGACTATATCATTGCCAAAGGTAAGCGGCAAAATATTCGATTCATTTTACCCTTTATCAATTACTGGGACGAATTGGGGGGGATTTGCCAGTATAACACGTGGGCAGGCGCTGAAAATCCATCTCAAAACATGGAATTTTTTATAAGTAATTATAAAACACAAAAGTGGTTCAAAGACTATATATCTATGATTCTGAACCGCGTGAATGTTTATACGGGGGTTGCTTACAAAGACGAACCCGCAATATTTTCGTGGCAAATTATAAATGAAGGACGAAATAAAGGTCAGGATCCAAGAGTATTGAGAGATTGGTATCAAGAAATGGCTCAATACATAAAATCAATAGATCCCAATCATTTGGTTGGAACCGGAGAGGAGGGTTTTGATGAAGGGATTCCCCGGGAATATTCTAAGCATAAATACAGCAACACATATGCGCTTAGGGCAAATGAGGGCACGAGCTACATCATGAATACCGCTTTACCTGAAATTGACTACGGAAATGCACATTGGTATCCAACGGAGTTTGGATTTGGATATACGATAAATCAAGAACTATTAATCGCACAAGAGGCGTGGTTAAGCGATCATCAACGAATTGCAGCGGATTTTGGAAAACCTTTTATCCTTGGAGAGTATGGATTTCCCGGATGGGGTGATGAGCGAGTTAATCTTATGTATAGTGCCCTATGGCGCACTGCAGAAGAGATAAATTTAGACGGTAGTTTGTTTTGGCAGCTGACGGCCGATTATGCTAAATGCTCTGAATATGGAGGAAATATTTGCTGGCCGGGAGGTCGAAAAGATACCCAACTTTTTATGGACTTTAGAAGACATCTTGAAAATGTTCAGTATCCCCGTCAGGTTCAAAACTAAACTAGCTATTTCCCAATCTAATGTTCAACGTCAAACTAAAATGGCGGTGGAAATCACCATCTTCAAATTTAGAGTTAGAAACTACTAATTTTTTCTGTTCTTTTAATTTAAAGTTAATCAACAGGTTATGGAACAAGAGAAAATTTCCCCTCTTTTTTTTCGAATTATGCGGAAACATAATTTCTCATATGCGCTTTAGAACCCAACGCAAATATTCATTTATACATTTTTACATATCTGAATGACGCGTATAAAAAATGCTTTAAACAGAAGTTAATTGTCCAAAACTAAACGCTCATTTACTAAAGCTGATAGTTCTAAGGTGCTCACATTGGATAGCTCAATTCCGGTGTGCTCC
>JBGTFX010000248.1:0-16776 GCA_041747055.1 Balneolaceae bacterium | reverse complement strand
TAGCTACGAAAAAAAGAAAGGCGTACCAACTGTCCCAAGTCAGCAGTGCTGAACAAGTGCGGGATCTTGAGGCACGCCCTAAAAAAAATAAAAAATTATCAAATAATACACTTGAATTTTAACGGTACAACTTGGAGGTTTTAAATGTTGTTTTGCCATTTATCCCATCATTCTCCATTTTATTCCTCCACTTATCTTCTAACCACAATTTACAGGAGGAACTCCATTGGCTATTCACAAACTTGCCGGAAAAAAAGCACCCTATTCTATACTTGAAAATATTCCCCGGTTAATCACTTCTTATTACAGCGGAAAGCCTGATCCGGATAATCGTGAACATGCCATTAGCTTTGGAACTTCCGGTCACCGTGGCTCCTCTTTGCAAACCACATTTAACGAAAATCATATTTTGGCAATTAGCCAGGCAACGGCTGATTTTCGGAAAAAGAATGGAATAAAAGGTCCCCTTTTTATTGGAATGGATACCCATGCGCTATCTGAACCTGCCATGGTTACAGCGATTGAAGTATTTGCCGCTAACGAAATAGAAATTCGATATCAAACCGATTTTGGGTATACGCCAACACCTGCTGTTTCCCACGCAATTTTAACGTGGAATAAAGATGGAAAATCCGAGCTAGCAGATGGTGTAGTGATCACTCCATCTCACAATCCACCGGCAGATGGAGGATTTAAATACAACTCCACCGATGGGGGACCCGCAAATACATTGATTACGAATGAGATTCAGGATCAGGCTAATAAATACCTGAAAAATGGTCTTAAAGGCGTTCGAAGAATATCGTTGAGTAAAGCCATGAATAAGGACTCAACGAAGGCTCATGACAACATCAAACCGTACACAGACGATTTGAAGAATGTGATAGACATGGGTGTGATTCGTGAATCCGGCTTAAAAATTGGTGCAGATCCTATGGGTGGATCAGGTGTAGCGTACTGGCAGCCGATTGCTGAAAAATATAATCTGAATATCGATATCGTAAATCCGGAGGTGGATCCTACGTTTAGATTTATGACGGTGGATAAGGACGGTAAAATCCGCATGGATTGCTCATCCCCTTTTGCCATGGCAAGCCTGATTGACTTAAAGGATAAATACGACATTGCCTTCGGAAACGACACTGATTTTGACAGGCACGGAATTGTTACAAAAAGTGGGTTGATGAATCCAAATCACTATTTAGCCGTGGCTATTCAGTACCTGTTTAAGAATCGTCCGCAATGGAGTAAAGAAGCCGCGATTGGAAAAACTCTGGTATCAAGCAGTATGATTGACAGAGTGGCAAAATCAATTGATCGAACGCTGGCAGAAGTACCGGTTGGGTTCAAGTGGTTTGTGGATGGATTGTCTGACGGATCGTATGGATTTGGAGGTGAAGAGAGTGCCGGGGCTTCTTTTTTAAGGAAAGACGGAACGGTATGGTCAACCGATAAGGATGGAATAATTTTAAATTTATTGTCCGCTGAAATCACGGCAAAGACCGGCAAAAATCCATCAGAACATTACAAAGAGCTGGAAGAAAGATTTGGAAGCCCGGTGTATGAACGGCTAGATGCGCCTGCTACGATTGATGAGAAAAAAGTGCTTAAAAATCTATCACCGGAGCAGGTAAAAGCGGATACATTGGCGGGAGAGCCAATTCTTAAGAAATTAACAAAAGCTCCCGGTAATGGTGCTGCTATTGGAGGGCTGAAAGTAGAAACGGAAAATGGATGGTTTGCAGCGAGACCATCAGGAACGGAAGACATCTATAAAATTTACACGGAGAGTTTTAAAGGCACAGATCACCTAAAAAAAATACAGGAAGAAGCAATTGACATAGTAAATTCTGTACTTGGGAAAAAGTAGCGCGGTGTCGCCGACCCGCGGATGTAAGTTCTCATTATGCGTCTTTCTCAGGTCAGACGACCTGAGCTACGTATCATTCTTATTAATAGTTTCTACGTTTTTTACAGAAATATTGGATAAGCTTTTTTGATGGTTTAGAAGATTTATATTTAAACATAAATCAACTTATTCAATCATGAGAGAGATTAGCCGTTTAGTTTTTTGCCTTTTATTCCTTTTCATTTTTAGCACCTGTGCCATTTTTTATAATGCTGAAAGCAGAAGGGATTATTTTATTGTTGATCAGGCGAGACTTGTAGAGTTTACAAAAGAAGCTTTAAGAGAGAACAATCTTCGTATTTATAGCGAAATGGTAAGAGAGGATGGCATTTATGAAATTATCGCATTTCTTCCCCCTGAAGGCAGAGAATACCCTTCTGAAGTAACTGACATAAATAGTTTAAGAGTTTTTCTGACTCCGGATGTAGAAGGAGGGTTCTATGTTTCCGTTCAGCAGCCTCCGGAACAAGAAATGCCGAGGGCTGTCGCTCACATAGATTATAAGGACAGGCTTTTGCATGCATTAAATGAATTGATAAATCCCGAAGAAGTTGAGTTTTAAATTGAATGTGGATCCCGCATTAATTGCGGGATGACTCCCTTTTTTCATCTTAGTCGGCGTATTCAACGATTTGATTAATAGCTTCTTCAATAGGAGTATCTCCTACTGTTAAATCCAGAGTATATCCTGAAAGTTCAGGTTTTTCCAATACGTGAACCAAAACGGTTGCTACATCTTCGCGTGGAATTTCACCGCTTGAAAGTGAATGAGCTAATGATATTTCACCGGTACCGGGATCATCAGTTAACCCGCCGGGTTTAATAATGGTGTAATCCAGGCCACTATTTTTTAAAGCTTCATCAGCTTCAAGTTTTGCTTTTTGATAGGTTCGAAATACCTCATCGCCTCGGGGATTTTCTACATCCATAGCGCTGATCATCACATATCGATCAATCCCATTTTTCTTGGCGGCTTCTATCAACTTAATGGCGCCATCTCTGTCAACTCTAAACTTTCGTTCTTTACCGCTTCCGGGTCCCGCACCAGCGGCAAAAACAACGGCATCGGCAGATCCCACAACATCTGATAGTTCATCTTCTTTTTCCAGATCACAAATAACGGGTTCGGCTCCGGCGTTAATTAAATCTTCTTTTTGATCCGAATTTCTAATTAGTCCCCTAACTTCATGACCTCTCTCCTTTAACTTTGGATGCATTAACATTGCAACATCTCCATGCGCGCCTACAATTACTATCTTCATATCTCTCAATTATGTGTTAGTTTTAATTCTTAATAAAGAAACCTGGAACCATAGAACGGGTTTACAGATTGTCTACCAATAAGTACAAAATTTATAAGAGTTGCATTCGTCATTTTAAATTTTCAAAAAATTTATAAGTATTGTGAAAATCGTATTCCTGCTCATTCTTTCACTTTTGATACAATTTCCTGTTGATGATGATAATGAACCCGTAGAAGAAGAACAGCGACGCCAAATAGATTTTTATCCAACCTATGGTTATATGGAGGGAGAAATCTGGGTTATACCATTGCGTGCTTATGTACATCGTTCGCGACGTACATGGGAACGAATAACAACGCGGAAGGCGAGAAACCGCTATAATTTAAATTCAGATGAAGCGGATAATTTCAGGGATAGAATTAGCGGATTTATTACCAATAGCCGTTCGGGCAGAGAGGTACAGTTTAGATTTGATGATGATCCGCGGGAGGAGGTTTTTGGTATTATTGGAAGTGACGGGCTTTATCAAACAACAGATAATTTTGGCTATGCACAGGGATTTATACGAATCCATAATGACAGGGCAAAAGAACTTCTTGAGGCTCAGAATTCTGAAGATGGATGGCTCTCTTTTAGAACGGCATCAAACAGATACTATGGAGAAGGTGCTGTAGAACTGATTGAGCCCGAAGGATTGTCGATTGTTTCTGATGTTGACGACACAATTAAAATTACGGAGATGCCGGCGGGATCAAGAATAGTTGTGGGTAATACCTTTTTTAAAGATTATACAGCCGCTCCCGGGATGAGGCAAATGTATCATCAATACGAGAATGCTTCCTTTCACTACGTATCCGGCTCCCCATGGCAGCTTTTTCGACCTCTGCACGGGTTCTTGATTGAAGAAGAGGGATTTCCTCGGGGCACATTTCACATGAAAACAGTGCGGAAAAATATATTCCGCCTAAGTTCTTGGTCTGATCTTCGGGAATTGGCAACCAATGAGAATGTTACTTTTAATCAAAAAATCAGCCAAATAAGTGAAATTATAAGCCGGTTTCCTAACCGCGAATTTATTTTGATTGGGGATTCCGGGGAGCGTGATCCCGAGGTTTATAATGAAATTAGAAATCGTTTTCCTGATCAAATAATAGAGATTATTATTCGAGATGTGGTAAACCACAGGCAAATTAAACCGGAAAGACTGGATGGAATGAACATTATTCAGGCCAGAACGGTGATTCCGGGCCAGTCGCAATTTGGTTCGTAATAGTTGCTTTCATCACCTTTAAGAGATTTTAAAAAGAACCAAACAAGTACGATACATTATTAGTACCCGGCTCCCAGCCAATGGAAACTCCCATATCAAACGTGAGATTACTTAGACGAAATCGAGAGCGAATTCCACCCCCAATAATGGTTCGGGCGGTTCGATTGAATCGATCCCCATCAAAGCCACCGATATCTCCAATTGTTTGCGTAAAACCAACCAGGTAAATATTTGATAGATAAACAGGAATTAGCATTCCTCCATCATCGGGATAGGTTAGCGGAATGGTGTAGCGGGTGTCGATAATTCCAATATTGTTTACCCCGGCAAAGGCGCTTGTTTCAAAATGGTCTGAGTAGAGGTTTTGATTGTTAAAGACCGGTGCATCCGTTTGAGTGATCCCCTGTACTGTTACTCGTAATGATTGATTCCATCGTTTTAATGGCGCAACATAAGCAATTACCCCTCCCCTGAATCCTTGTCGTTTGGCGAATCCTGCATCAAAGTCCCTCTGGGGCACAGATAGAGTAAATTCTGACTCATTTAAACCATACCGGGTTTGAGTAAACAGTCGAAGGCCGCTATTGGGCTGAACATCACGCCGGAATTGACGAACTTTGATATTAAAAGTAGTATTTAAACCTAAGGTGTGGAGTGTTCTAAAATCTGAGTAGGCTTGAGTGGCATCAATTGGGTTTCTGAAACTTCGCTGGGTAAGTAAATATTCAGGCTCTACAAAAATGGATGAAAATCGGGTATTCTGTTCCAGTCTAAACTGAAATGGTATAGAGAGTGAAGCTCCCCTCTGTTGACTAATTGTGGGAATAATGATTCTCTCATCATCCACATTAAATGCGATATTGATCAAATTAGGTGAATTGAAAAGGGATATTTCAAAACCCGGATAAAACCCTTTGTAGCGATAAGTTAAATCATACCAAAATGCTTCTGCAAAATGGGTTAAATCTATCGAATATGAATGGCGGCTCATCCGGTCGGCACTTTCTACATAAATTCCTATTTCATCAATTCTGTTACCATTTCTGTTCGAATTTAGAATCGGAAGCCATAGACGAGGCTTTAACCATCCAAGACCTGTAGTGTATTTTCCGTGTTTCCACTGCGAATCATCGATCTCCTCATTTCTGTTTAAAAGCGGACGGTTCAAGTAAGAAACTACCTGCTCATTCACAGTCCATAAAGAAGAGTCTATTTCCCGATTTACGGCGTCAGTATTTGATAAGGTAAATGGAAGCTGCTCATGTTTTACCTGACCGATATAAGCAATGGATTGGCCATCTGTAGAATAGGATGGTTCAAATGCAATGTGACGGCTTTCTGTTTTTTGGGTAATTTGACCGCTATTTCCGTCATACTCATACACATTCATCGTGCCTGAAAAATCACTTGTGAAAAGCAGACGAGTTTCGCTGCTGTGCCAAATCGGGTCAAACACAGACCCATCTGTAAATACAATATCAGGATCGTTTTCGAAGAGCATATTAATCTCGTTGATGTCTTCGAACCAAATAGCCTGCACGCCTTTTTTTCGCCCCAAAACTGCCATCAATCCGGATTGATTTGGATGAAAAGAGAATTCTATGACAGTACTGCTTTCTACCATAGGGAATGATTTTACCACCTCACCTTCTATAATTTCAACCAGCTGCTGTTTTTGATTAACTGTTTGAACTGCGAAAATACGATCATCAAACCTACGGGGAGATGCTACTCGTTTTCCGCTGGATAGGCGGGTCGATTTTCCTGTTTCCAGATGTAGCTCATGAATATCAGACCGAAAAACATTGTCGTAAAGTACATCTGCATGATAACGGGAATAAAGTAGTGATTGACCGTCAGATGAAAGCTCATAACTGTGATCGCCGGTTATTGAAACCTCGTGCAATAATTTTGTTCTATCATCTGTGAAATTATAGGTGTAAAATCCGGTTTCCCGGTTGCAGGATCGTCCATAAAAAAGCAAGGTTTCATCATCAACCCAAATGGGTCTGCTTGCCTGTTTACAGGTGGCGGTGAAAGGGATTTCAAAAGAGAGCAAATCTGTACTGCCTGAAGTTTCGTCCTCCTGCCTGGTGTGATGATATTCCTGAAAATCTTTGTACAAAGAGCCCGGATATTTTCCGGTAGCCATTCGCAGCGCTACGCCAAAACCAAATATGGGATATTTATGATGGAATTCGATTGCGTCTCTCATGGTATCAGATCCGTAGGTTTCCTGAAGCCAGTTTACAAATTGGTGCCCACCAACATAATGACGGTTAAATGGAGTGGTAAAGGTGGATACTTGAACCAGTTGACCCATAGAGAATTCATCATCCGTATTTAGCATAGCATTAAACTGATTGTAGAAAAAGGGATAATTTCCACGGCCTGATTCATGCATTGGGTTATTGCTCTCATGTTCTACTGCTATTCCTTCAAGAAATCCCAGGGGGGCAGCGGCATGGAGAGACCGGCTCAAATCGGGAGAGATAATTCGTAAAAGCCCGGCGAAAGAATAGGAACTTACATTGCTAAAATGTAGAGCGTGAACGAGTTCATGTGGAGCCACGGATTCCATCCATTCACCCGATCGGGGGCTGAGGGCTTTTCCTTTCAGCGGTGCAATTTCAATTTCTGAGCGAAAATTGAACGGGGATACAAACCCATTTCCTCTGTCATTTTCAGGGTTGAGCATAATCGGAAAATCCTTGAGCTCCCCTCCCACTAACTCCTGTATATCTTCGTATTCCAGTTCAAGAATAGATAAAGTTCTAACGGCGAGATCATGATATTTTTCGGGATAAATGACGCGAAAGCGCTCCGATTTGATCTCCTGCCAGTTCTGATTAGGAACCCGGAATTGAGTTGAGTACACTTGTGAAAATGCATCAGCCAAGGGAAAAAGGAGAAAAAGAAGAGTGAGTAAAAATGACTTCATAAATCAAGACTATTTTAAAATCGGATAATCCAATATAGATAAAAGAGGGCAAATCCTGACAGAAATACAATACCGCAAATCGCAAGCCACTGTAACCATGGGCGGGGAATAAATTCCGGCTCAACATCAGAATGAAAAATAAGCCGATAGTTGATGAATGCCAAAACTGGGGCCGTTAAAAATGATAAAGTAGTAGCAAAATCGATAAGGAGACGGAATTGATCACCCAATAAAAACAAAATTATTAATGAACAGATACTGATACCTACCAACAATAAAGGATAGCGTCTTTTTCGGTGATCGGTTTCAGAGTCATCCAGTAGAACGGATAAAATTTCATTGCAAACCCGTGGGTAGGTATCTGCCACGGTAAATGTGGTGCTAAACATGGTTGAAAACGCACAGATAATAATTACGGTATATGCCCAATCACCCAAACTTAAGGTGTATAAGTTGATAAGTTGTTGGGCAAAAACAGCGCCGCTGGCTGCGTAAGATTCTCCCGATCCGTACATCACCATTGCTCCGAGAAATAAAAAACAGAGGGCAAAAAGTGCTGCGCCAATATAACCGATGTTAAAATCGATTAGGGATTCCTTCAGTTTTGGGGAATATTTTGTCTGTTTTACTCGCTCAAGAGTCCACATTGAATGCCAAACTGAAGCATCGATGGGTATTGGCATCCAGCCCATGAGCGCAATCATAAAGGCAATGCCGGAAACCGTCCAAATTTCCGGTGCGGGAAATTCGGTCATATTATAAGCCCCTCCCTGAAAAAGTGTGGCACCAATAGCTACAAGAGTAGAAATAGCTAAAATAACCATGAAAAATTTGATAACTCCATCAAGAATAGAGTATCGGTTACGAAAAAGAAGTACAATGCAGATAAGTAATATAATTGTGCTCCATACGGGAAGAGAAAGAGAAATCCCGGTGAGTTGTGGTGCAAGACTTGCCGTAACAATAGTAACGGCAGCAAGAATAGCGAACATTGTACCAACGGTGAAAAGGATAAAAATCCATAAAGCCCATGGGCTCATTTTTGCGTAGCCACGCACCATATTTCTACCGGTTGCAATAGCGTATCGGGGGCCAAATTCTAAAAAAGGATATTTAAAAAGGTTGGCAAGTATAACGGCCCAAACCAAGGCAAATCCGAATTCAGCACCTGCCCTGGTAGATTGGACCAGGTGTGATACTCCAATAGCAGCTGCGGCCATGATTAAACCCGGCCCTAGACTTTTTTTAATGCCTTCCCACTTTTCGGTTTTTTGAAACATATCCTAAAAAGATTAATTGGAACCATTATAACAATGTTTTATTTATATATAATAACAAAGATGAATCCGTAACCTGAAGACCTACAAGAGGTAAGTATGGTAAGTGAAAAAACAGTAGATGCAATTCTTGAGAAAAATGGTAACCCATTGGTTACTATAACACTACCCACACATAAAAAAGGAGAAGAGATAAAACAGGATCCAATTCGATTTAAAAATTTGATTGGTGAAACAATAGAAGAGCTCAAAAATCGAGGAATGAAACATGCCGAAGCGGAAGATTTTATGAGCGAAACTTCTGAATTATTAAACCAACCAAGATTCTGGACACACCAGGATTATGGTTTAGTGATATATATTGCTAAAGATTATTTTAAATATTTTAAGGTGCCTTATTCTGTCGAAGAAAAAGCTTACATAAATAGTCATTTCCTGATCACTCCATTACTGCCAATGGTGAGTATGGATGGTACTTTTAGTGTATTGGCGGTAAGCCGTAAAAACCCACGGCTGCTACACTGCACCCGTAATGAAGTAATGGATATAACACCGGAGAATGCCCCTAAAGGAGTAAGCGATTATCTTGAAGTAACTCCTGAAAAGGCGTTGCAGTTTCACACTGGTGCTGTGGGAAATGATGCAATGTTCTTTGGCCACGGCGCAGGTGAAGAAGATAAAAAAGTAGTAGTTGAACAATATTTTAGAGAGTTGGAAAAAGAGATAACCGAAGAGCTGAAAAGAAGGAATGAACCCCTTGTTTTAATTGGTTTGGAAGACAACCTCTCGTTTTATAAAAAAATAAACAACTACAAGCGAGTGATCGGTCACAATATTTCTGGAAATCCGGATGAGCTTAGTAACATGCAGATTAAAGATGAAGGCTGGAAGGAAATTAAAACCTACTTCCTTAAAGATATGTACAGTTCACTCGAACAATTTTCTGAAAAGGATAACGAAAAGGTATCTAACAATTTGGCAGAAATTGTAGAGTCTACCATAATGGGCAAGTCGAAAACCATTTTTATCTCACAGGGCGAGAGCCGCTGGGGACGTTATGATGATTCCACGCATGAAGTGCATTTTACAGACTCACCAAATAAAGATGATGTTGAATTGTTGAATTGGCTGGCATCTAAAGGCAGAGAAACCGGGAGTAAGGTTTACATGTTGCCGAAAGAAGAAATGCCAATAAAAGCTACCGTAGCGGCAGAGTTTCGGTTTTGATAAATATTAGTGAAGTAAATATTTATTTATAGAATAGAAAAGTCCCTTGCGCAAACAAGGGACTTTTATTTTATAGGGCTTGTACAAATTCCATAATCTTTCACAGATTTTTTCATATTTCTGCAGTAGGTTCTTACTGCTTTACAATTACCGGGTCTTTTTTGATTTTTTAAGTCGGTTAAATGGTATAAAAAATCAGTCTATTTTTAATCAATCTGAATCACATGAAAAAAAGTTTACTACTAAGCTCTCTATTTGCACTTCTGCTTTCTGCATCCGCATTCGCTCAGGTAACACTGGACTACTATTTACCGGATGGCGTTACGTTTGATGAATCTATTCCTACCCCGGCCGAAGTTATTGGCCACGAGGTTGGCGAATGGCATGTAACGCATGATAAGCTGGTCTACTATATGCGTGCCGTGGCTGAAGCTTCTAATCGAGTAACCTATCTTGAACATGCAAAAACGCATGAAGATCGTCCGATTGTGATGCTTACAATTACATCACCGGAAAATCACTCCTCGATTGATCGAATCAAAGAAAATCACATGTTGCTGAAAGATCCGAATCAATCCGGAAATCTTGATTTGAGTGAAATGCCCGTAATTGTAAATTTGGGATACAGCGTACACGGAAATGAGCCAAGTGGTTCAAATGCTTCATTGGTTGTTGCCTACTATTTGGCGGCTGCACAGGGAGATGAAATTGAAGAGATGCTGAGCAATATGGTTATTCTACTTGATCCGAGCCTCAATCCTGATGGACTTCAGCGATTTTCCACGTGGGTAAATCAGCATAAAAGCATTCGCGGAACGGTTACGGATCCCAATAGCAGGGAATTTAGTGAATCGTGGCCGGGCGGGCGAACCAATCACTATTGGTTTGATTTAAACCGGGATTGGATGCCGGTTCAGCATCCATCAAGCCGGGGCAGAATAAAAATGTACCATGAGTGGCTGCCAAATGTGTTGACCGATTTTCACGAAATGGGAACCAATGCTACTTATTTCTTTCAGCCGGGAGTTCCTGCACGAACTCATCCACTGACTCCACAGCGGAATCAGGATTTAACCATGGCTTTGGCGGAATATCATGCCGAATTTCTTGATGAAATACAGCAAACTTACTACAGTCGTGAAAATTTTGATGATTTTTACTATGGCAAAGGGTCTACCTACCCGGATGTGTTTGGCACAATAGGAATTTTGTTTGAGCAGGCAAGTTCGCGCGGTCATGCTCAGGAGAGTGTTCATGGAATACTCGAGTTTCCTAAAACTATTTTGAATCAGGTAACTACTTCATATTCTACACTGAAAGGATCTCATGAACTGCGGGAAGATTTACTGGATCATATGAGAACATTCTATGTGGAAGCGCGTCAGGAAGCTGCAAATTCAGCTATAAAAGGAATTGTGGTGGGTGATCATAACGACAGAGCCCGAACATGGCATCTTGCTGACTTGCTTAGTTTTCATGACCTGGAGTTCTATACTCTTGATCAGGATATCGAAGCCAACGGACATGAGTTTAAACGAGGCGAGGCATTGGTGATTCCGATGGAACAAACCCAATACAAATTTATTGAGGGTATGTTTGAACGCCGAACTGAATTTGCCGACAGCATCTTTTATGATATTTCCACCTGGACTCTTCCTTACTCGTTTAACCTGCCGTTTGCGGAATTAAATCAGAGGCAGTTTGGAAACTCCTTGTTGGGCGAACGAATTGAAACACCTGAATTTCCAAAAGGAGAATTAATTGGCGGGCGCAGCAAAAATGTATATCTGTTTGAATGGGATGAATATTATACTCCCCGAACATTGTACAGACTTCAGAATGCCGGAGTTCGAACAAAAGTGGCATCCAAAACTTTTGAAGCGATGACTCGACGCGGGTTGAAAATGTTTGATTATGGGACCATTCTTGTAGAGCTGGGCACACAGAATGTTAGCGAAGAGGAAATTTATGCGATTATGCAGAAAGCTGCTGCAGAAGATGGTGTAAAGATTTATAGCATAGATGGAGGGTTAAGCCCTTCAGGAATAGATTTGGGAAGCCCGAGCATGAATACACTCAACAAACCGGTTACGGCAATTCTTGGGGGATCAGGAGTAAGAGGAAATGATGTTGGAGAAATTTGGCATTTGTTTGATCAAAGATTTCATATGCCGATTTCCATTATCGAAAAGGACCGGTTAAGCCGTGCGATTTTAGATCGTTATAACGTGCTGATAATGGTGGACGGGAATTACAACGATCTTTCTTCCTCAGATGTAGCAAAAATTAAAAGCTGGGTACGCAGCGGTGGTACGTTAATTCTTAATAAATCAGCTATTAATTGGGGAGTGAGTAACGAGCTTGCCAATATTGAATTTGTTGATCGTCCGGAAGATACAGAAACACGCAGAAGTTATGCTGATTTGGCAAACACCCGTGGAGCACAGGTTATTGGTGGATCTATTTTTCATGGGGAGTTGGATCTAACCCACCCGCTTGCTTATGGATATAACAGAGAAAATATTACCCTGTTCCGCAATTCAAATACCATGATGAAGATTGCGGAAAACCCATATGCAACACCGGTAAGATATACTGAAAACCCATTGGCAAGCGGCTATATTTCAGCTGAAAATCTTGACCTTATTGGAAATACAGCATCAGTAATTGTGAGTCGCCATGGTAGTGGAAATGTGATCAACTTTGTTGATAACCCGGCATTCCGTGCATTTTGGTTCGGGACAAATAAGTTGCTGATGAACGCGGTATTTTTTGGTGATACTATCAGTGGGGCATCTACGAATTAAGTGAGGCAATAAATTTTGTTTATAAAAAAAGGCGGTCATCCAATAAGGAGCCGCCTTTTTTATTTCCCCGAAAGGTTTCACTGAGTACATTAATTGCCGCAATTACACCGGAAGGGCGGATATTTTCGAGAGCGCCATCTTCGGCAATAGTATTTAGTGTCTGCTCTAAAACAGATCCGTCAAAATTTTCAGTTAATGCTTTTGTTCCAACTTTCACCATTTCATTGCGAAACTTATTTCTATCCATTCCACTGCCGGGTCGGTCCAGCATTCGTCCCACCTCGCTTCGTTGTACCCATGGATCTACAAATTCTGCTGAGCGTCCTGCATTTTCAGCAATCGAACTCAAAACCAATTCCATTTGCCAGTGATCAATTCCTTTAGACATCCCCTCGGAAGCTTTATTGAATATCATTTCCCAGGGCAGATTGTTTTCAGCCATTATTACAGCTGGTGTTATGATCATCATCAATTCAGAATGGCTGATTCCACTACGTTCTGCGCTACGCTGAAGATGATCTATTTGTGATTGTTCAATTCCGGCCGATCTTGCTCGATCAATCAGCTCTGTAAGGGGCCCCTGCTGAGCATGAACTAGAAATGGAGCCGCTGAAATTAAAACAGTAAGCAACATCAGTTTTATATTATTCAATAGGGGTTTAAGTAGATTCATCACAGTTTTATTAAAAGGTCCCATTATTGGAGGGTCATATTTCTTAATATCCGTTCATATGACGACTCAATCTGGAGATGGTTACTATAAAAAAGTTGTAAACGGGGAGAGAATGTTATCGTATATTTCATTTGTGTAAATCATATAAGATATTCTCGCTCAATATGAAGGGGTACAATTTTAACTATGAACTCTTCTTTGAAATATCACAGGACATGGTCTGCATTGCCGGTTTTGATGGATATTTTAAAAAAGTAAATCCATCAGTATGTAAAGTGTTGGGATACACAGAGGAGGAGTTATATTCGCGGCCGATAGAGAATTTTGTACATGTTGATGACAGAGAGATAACCACCAAATCACGTAGTTACATTAAGAAAGCAAATACTCTATTTAATTTTGAAAATAGGTATGTAACGAAAAGCGGAGAAATAGTATGGTTGGCCTGGACTTCGCATCCGGTGGAAAACAAAGAGCTGGTATTTGCAATCGCAAAAGATATCACTCATAAAAAGAAATTGGAGGCTGAGCGAATCCTCCTCCTCGATAATATTATGAGTCTAAATACAGAGCTAAAACAGATCACATTAACGACCTCGCATGATTTACGATCACCCCTAAGCAGTTTATTGATGATTTTTGAACTGCTGGACCTTTCAAAAATTGATGACAAAGAGACACTTGAATTGATGGAGTTGCTAAAAGTAACAGGAGAAAATTTAAAAAAATCACTGAGTAATTATGTTGATGTGCTCGTTGATAAAGTGAACGATCAGAAAAAAATTGAACAAGTATATTTAGAAGAGATCTTGCGAAAAGTAACTTATTCTATTTCATCACTCATCAAAACTACGAAAACTAACATTCGAACAGACTTTTCACGGGCTGAAAAAATATCCTTTAATAATGCTTTTATGGAAAGCGTGTTTCTTAATTTGATAACGAATTCTATTAAATATTCTCAACCTGATATTTCACCTGAAGTTTCTATTTATAGCGAAGTTGAAGGAGGTACTACCCGGTTAATTTTTGAAGATAATGGCCGGGGGTTTGACATGAACAAAGTGAATGGGAAGATTTTTGGGATGAATCAAACGTTCCATAGTCATAATGATAGTAAAGGGGTTGGGTTATATTTAGTGCATAACCACATTACCAGTTTTGGCGGAAGTATTAGTGTTGATAGTAAGGTAAATGAAGGAACCCGGTTTGTGATCTCTTTTAAAGAGTAAAATTAATATGATGCATTTACTATCCCCAATAACTACATAATCAGCAGCCATCATACTCATAAGAGATCAACCGGTTTATCATGCGAAAACTATTTTTTTAAAAATAGTAACGTAATCCAAATGCTCCGTTACCTGCAAATACCAGATCCGGTGAAAGGTCTAAAATTGGAACCGCCTCTACGAACATATCAAACGGTATATTTTGGAAAACATAGTTCAACCCGATTGGGACTCGGATTCCAAAATTGGGGTCATCCTCAAATATTACCCGTGCACCTAACCCGTAGTAAAAATTAAGTCCTGTGGTTTCAAATTCTTCAAACCAAGAGTGAAAAAGAAAATCAGTATGTAAATGAAGGGCTTCATTTCGTCCTAAAGACCAAGCCGCGCCAATTACAACTGCCGTAAATTCATTGTTCCAGTTTTTAATGGAAACACCGGTAGGTTCGCCCACCATAAACCCAACGCCAAAATTACCACCGTTACCGGTAGCCGCTTGGGCGTTTACTGTATTCACCTGTATGCTTAAAAAAATGGTAGTGCACAATATGAATGAAAGTGTGATTAATTTTCTCATCTTGATAGGATTTTAATTGAATATGTTAGCTTATTTATAAGGCCTTCACTTGATTCTTATCTCTCCCCTTACTTTATATAAACCGTCTTTTTATTTACAAATTCGTGAATTCCCTCCCTGGAAAGTTCACGGCCGTACCCCGAATTTTTAGTGCCGCCAAAGGGCAATCTTGGGTCAGATTTTACCAGGTCATTTATAAAAAATGCTCCATCAGGAGCTTTATTGATGTATTTATCAGTATTCTCTGTATCTCGGGTAAAAACAGTAATTCCCAATCCGAAATCAGTTGCTGTGGCAAGTTCAAAAGCTTCTTCATTATCTTTTGCCCTGATGATTGCCGCAAGCGGGCCAAAGGTTTCTTCATCAAAAGCGGGCATTCCGGGTTTTACATTGCTAAGAATGGTTGGTTCATAAAAGGCATTATCCTGTACTCCCCCGGTTTCAAGTATAGCTCCCATGTCCAATGATGTTTTCATCTGCCGATGAAGTTCATCAGCCAGATCTTTACGTGCGAGAGGTCCAATTTCTGTAGAATCATCCATCGGAACTCCTTTTTTAATAGCTTTAATTTTTTTCGAAAAACCATGT
The DNA here is from genome assembly GCA_041747055.1 of Balneolaceae bacterium. GTDB lineage: Bacteria > Bacteroidota > Rhodothermia > Balneolales > Balneolaceae > SW132. Next base: position 1,031 of record JBGTFX010000248.1, on the reverse strand, counting down.
AGAAACTTATCGTACGTATCGCCAACCAAGATAAAACGCTTTGCGGCAATACAGCTTTGTCCGGTATTCATCATTCGCGCATTTACGCCGATTTCAATGGCTTGCTCTATATCGGCATCCTCCAAAACCACGAAAGCATTACTGCCGCCTAATTCTAGAACAGACTTTTTAAGATATTTACCTGCAATACTGCCAACAGATCTGCCCGCTTTTTCACTTCCTGTCAGGGTAACTGCCTTTATTGCGTCATGAGCGATAACCTGCTCCGTTTTATCATGATGGATCATTAAATTTTGAAAAACACCCTCAGGGTAACCGGCCTCTTTAAAAATGTTCTCAATATGATTGGCGCAGCCATAAACATTAGATGCATGCTTTAAAACAGCAGTGTTTCCGGCCGTTAACGTTGGAGCCGCAAAACGAAACACCTGCCAAAATGGAAAATTCCAGGGCATAATTGCGAAAATTGTTCCAATGGGTTCGTGACGAATAAAGCTCTTTGATGCATCCGTCTCAATATATTCATCCTTTAAAAACTGCTCTGCATGTTCGGAATAATACTCACAAACCCATGCACATTTTTTTATTTCACCCCTTGCCTCGCTGATGGGTTTTCCCATTTCAAGAGTCATGGTTTCGGCATATTTATCAACATTTGCTTTTAACAGGTTTGCAACGTTCATCAATAAATCACATCTCTCACGAATTGAGACTTGACGCCAGCTGTTAAAGGTCCTCTTAGATTTTTCCAGGATATTATTTATTTCATCTTCACTATTCTCACGGTAGGTTGCAATCTGTTTTCCGTTATATGGATTAATGCTTTCAAATGTTTTCATTGGAAAGTTGATTGTATTACAGTTTTAAATTTCTAACAGGAATAATGATAAATGATTAAGCTTGTAACAGTTAAAAGTTAAAAATCTATTATTAGAGGGATTTAGCCGCAATAAAATCATAAAAAAAACCCGAAAGAGGATAGGACAACTCTGCCGGGTCGATTTTGGGGTTACAATGATTAAACCGCTTCC
>JBGTFX010000247.1:0-4733 GCA_041747055.1 Balneolaceae bacterium | reverse complement strand
CTCAACATAATCGCGGAGTACTTTGTGCAAGATTCCGCCATTTCTGAAGTAATCGATTTCAACCGGTGTATCAATTCTGCAAACGGTGTCGAATTCAACGACTTCGCCATTGGCTCTTTTCGCGGTCACTTTAACCATTTGACGCGGTTTCAAATTATCATCAATATGAATATTGAACTCTTCCGATCCATCCAGTTCAAGTGATTTGTGCGACAGACCCTCTGCAAACTGTAGCGGAAGAACGCCCATTCCAACAAGGTTTGAACGGTGAATTCTTTCGTAAGAAGTTGCAATCACGGCCTTTACTCCAAGAAGAATAGTTCCTTTTGCAGCCCAGTCACGTGATGAACCTGTTCCATATTCAGTTCCGGCTAATGCTACCAGAGGAGTGCCCTCTTTTTTGTAACGTTCGGCAGCATCATAAATCGTGGTAATTTCTCCGGTTGGATGGTATTTCGTAAATCCACCTTCCGTACCCGGTGCCAGCTGATTCTTAAATCGAACGTTGGCAAACGTTCCGCGCGTCATTACCCGGTCATTTCCTCGCCGTGATCCGTAAGAGTTAAAATCTCTCACTTCAACACCATGATCCGTCAGGTATTTACCTGCAGGACTATCCGTTTTGATGTTTCCTGCGGGAGAGATATGATCCGTAGTAATGGAATCTCCAACTTTTACAAGAGCTTTAGCTCCAACAATGGATTCAATCGGTTCTGGAGTTTCATCCATCCCAACAAAGAACGGAGGCTCCTGAATGTAGGTGGACTCATCTTTCCACTCATACAGTTCGCCGCCGCCAACCTTAATTTTATCCCAGGTTTCTGACTCAAAAATGTCGCCGTACATCTTATCAAACAGCTCAGGACGAATCGCTTCATCCAAAAATTCAGTGATTTCAGCAGATGTTGGCCAGATATCTTTCAGGTAGACATCATTTCCATCTCTGTCTTTTCCTACCGGCTCTTTTTCAAGATCGATATTTACGGTTCCGGCAAGTGCATATGCAACCACTAATGGAGGTGATGCCAGATAATTAGCCTTCACGTACGGGTGAATTCGGCCTTCGAAGTTTCTGTTTCCGGAGAGTACACCTGCAACAATTAAGTCACCTTCTTTCACTGCATTTTCAACAGCTTCGGGAAGCGGCCCTGAGTTACCAATACAGGTTGTACATCCGTAACCAACGAGGTTAAATCCAAGCTGATCCATATAGTCAGTTAAGCCGGCCTCGTTCAGATATTCTGTTACCACCCGAGATCCCGGCGCCAATGATGTTTTCACATACGCAGGAACTTTCATTCCTCTTTCAATCGCTTTCTTGGCAATAATTCCGGCACCCAGCATTACGCTTGGGTTGGATGTGTTTGTACAGCTCGTGATAGCGGCAATTACCACATCACCATGCTTCATTTCTATTTCCTGACCATTTTTGAATATCCCTATATTGGCCAGTTTCTCCTGTGTGAGATTGAAACCCATCGTCGGATCATTGCTCGTAAGTGAGTTGCCAAATGTCTCTTTCATGTTTGGAAGCGTGATACGATCCTGCGGACGTTTCGGTCCGGCAAGGGATGTTTCCACATCACCCAGGTCCAGTTCCAGCGTTTCGGTAAATTCTGGATCCGGGGTGTCATCTGTTCTGAAAAGCCCCTGCTCTTTGGTGTACTTCTCTACCAAGTCTACAAGTTTTTCGTCACGACCGGTTCTTCTCATATACCGAAGTGCTTCGCTGTCGATTGGGAAGAAGCCCATTGTTGCTCCGTATTCAGGAGCCATGTTTGCGATGGTTGCGCGATCAGGCAGACTCATGTTGCTGAGACCCGGACCGTAAAATTCTACAAATTTACTCACCACTCCATGGCGACGAAGCATCTCGGTTACGGTCAGCGTGAGATCAGTTGCCGTGATTCCTTCCCTGAGTTTTCCGATCAGTTTTACTCCCACAACTTCAGGAACCAACATATAAATAGGCTGACCCAGCATTGCTGCTTCCGCTTCAATACCGCCAACGCCCCAGCCTAAAATTCCAAGGCCGTTAATCATAGTAGTGTGCGAATCTGTTCCCACCAGCGTATCAGGATAGGCAACCGTGGTTCCATCCTCTTCTTTTCGGGTAAATACCCCTTTCGCCAGATACTCAAGATTTACCTGGTGAACAATTCCGCGGCCCGGAGGTACTACGCGGAAATTATCAAATGCTTTCTGTCCCCACTTTAAAAACTCGTAACGCTCATTATTGCGTTCCATTTCGCGCTCAACGTTAAACATAAATGCCGCTTCCTGGCCAAACATATCAACCTGAACGGAGTGATCAATCACCAAATCAACCGGCACCTGCGGGTTGATGGACTGTGGATTTCCGCCCATTCGCTTCATTGCAGATCGAAGCGCCGCCAGATCAACTACAGCAGGCACTCCTGTAAAATCCTGCAGAACGACACGCGATGGTTTAAATGGAATTTCTCCGGTTGGATTTTTAGCGTCGTAATCAGCCAAAATTTTCACATCGTCTTCGGTAACTGTGTACCCATCATATTCGCGGAGAACAGCTTCAAGCAAAATTTTAATTGTGAAAGGTAATTTACTGACCGATCCGTAGCCCAGTTCTTCTAACTTTTTTAAACTGTAAACGTGAATATCATCACCCTCTGTATCGAGTAATGTTTTGGTATTTAGAAGTGGATTGCTTTTCGCCATAAGTGAGCCTCTGTTTTCAATTTCGAACTAAATTTTTTCTTTCTATCATTCAAAAATAAGGATTTTCTGAGATAATATCTTTGGTTATTCGGTGATTAAAAGGCGAGATAAGTCAAGCAAATCCTTTTTTTATTCCATTTAGTTCCTGAGTTTGGCAAAAATGACTATTGGATTATCGCTCTCTTGAATATTACTAAGCACATCTAAAATGTTACTTTTAAGTTCACTTTCCTCCACATTAAGATTTTCAGCATGTTCAAATAAATCCAGAGGTTCAGTAATAGCAATCAAATAATCATCATCTTTTGAGTAAAAAAATGGTGTTTTACCCCCATCTAAATCGTTAACCCAGTTATTTGACAGCTTATAATTACCGGTTTCTTTTGAAAAAAATAGTGTATATCTGTTCATCCTGTCTAAGTTAAAACTAAAGCTAATATGATTTTCAAACTCATAGAAATTAGATACAGGTCCTATGTATTCAGAATCAAAAATTCGTTCTAAAAAAGGAAATCCCTGATTCCCTGCAATCTCATCCATACCACGCTCATTATATTTTTCTCTCGGAATATTTCCATCCCCAAAATTCAGTTCATAGCGAAGATTTATTGAGTCCGAATTCATTGAATATATTTTATATCCCGGATAATCACTGAATAGGGTTTTTCCATTATACTTAGTATATGTAGAAGATGTACTCATTGTTATACCTGCTTTCTCTTCTTCAATTGGCAGGAAAGTAGCTTTAAGACCTCCATTTCTATCAGTAACGAGAATGTTACTCTTAGCATCATTCAAATCTTGAAATAATGTATTTCCCATTGAAAAAATAAAATTTTCTCCGTCATGGGATAATGCTTTGGGGTGAAAATCTAAAGTTATTTCTTTAATAAGATCCCCCTCAAAACTATATAAATTCAACTTTCTATATCCAATTAAAGCAATCTCTTCATTTTGAAAATTCACATCAAAATAGCTTGGATAGTACAATTGCCCTGGGCCGCTTCCCTCTTCAATTTCAATCTTTTCAACAAACTCTCCATCTCTTTTAAATATAGTGACTGAATGAATACTTGCCTGATGGTATGTAATAATATATTCAGAGTTAGCTCTTATTCCATATGGAGTACCAATTAAAGAGTTATCTGTAGTTTCTAACGGTACATATTCAAATGACTCTATTACATTAGACAAATTTGCTTCCGATTGAGAATCATTGATATTTACATCAATCACTTTTGATTCACTTGTATTTACTTCAGTATGCTTGTCTAATTGATTACACGATAAAAAAAGTACTACGGAGATCAACAATAGACTTAATTTTTTGATTCTTTTCATTAAATCATTTTTTTGGAATTGATATAATGTAACGCCAAAAAAATAGCGCTACATTATACATTTATTCAATTTTTAGTTTTAAAATAATCAACAGGTAGCAGGTGTTTGACCGCTAACATTGCAGCCACTACCCCCAACGACGCACCTTGCTAACCAGTTACCTGAAGAACATTGTATCGCATCCATTCTTAGTATTTCAGAGCTTGGACAAGTGGCACAATCTTCATCCTCTCCAACGTCTGATGACTGAGCAAATACATTGGAAAAAAATTGAACATCTCCCAAATCTTGCCCTTTATCTAAAATCGTTACACTAAAAACCATTAGCAACGAAAATGCAGTGATTGTAAAAAATGAGATCATTGTTTTCTTTAACTTATTCATAATACTTCCTCTTTTTTGATGAACCCAATTGATAATAGGTTCTTTATATTAAATTGAGTCAGGTTACTTTTAACCTAACATTTGAATCACCTACTATATATATATATATATATATGTTTTTACAAGAGATCGAAATTTCTAATATGTTGCTTTTATCTTTCATATATCTCTTTCTGAATATTCATTTGACCTTTTCAACTAACCACCTACCATGATTCGATCTCTGAGACTATTATCAATTGTTACCGTTCTCATTCTAAGTCAAACAGTAATCGTTCATGCATCTGACCCTTACACTCAAGCCTATCTGA
>JBGTFX010000246.1:0-9398 GCA_041747055.1 Balneolaceae bacterium | reverse complement strand
CAGCTACCTCCCCCGACAATAGAAATCTTATTTTAGAACCATCACAATCATCATTTGCAGAAATTGATCCGGTAACTATTCGTGGAACATTAATTAATGAACTGGGAGAATCTGAATCTGATGCTATTATCGAACTTCAATTTATTAATGATAGTGATGAGAATGACCAAAGGTATCGAATGAGATCGGTAGGTAATGGAAATTACGAAGTAGAACTGGGTTCTTTCCCACAGGGGTTCTACGAAATTTCGGGAATAGCTGTAAAAGGTGATCGTCAAATTGGTCAGGCAAATACAGTGTTTAATGTGCGTCAATCTACCCTTGAATTTGTAAATACGAAGAGAAATGATCAGCTGTTAATGCAGTTGGCAGAGCGTACTAATGGACTTTTTCTATCTGACACTTCCCTAGATTCGATGTATGCCTATTTAGAACAAAGAGAGCTGAATAAACCGATTCAACGGGTTAATGATCAAATAGAATACATCAGCGATCTCCCATTTTGGTTCTTTATTGCACTACTGTTTTTATCTGCTGAATGGATTCTTAGGAGAACAGTGTCTCTTCCATAAAATTTCTTTCACAACTCTTTTAGATTTTGGTGAAATAAAAAAGCCCTGTCTCACTTTCGTAAGACAGGGCTTTAAACTTTTATATGTTCAGAAATGAATCTGAAGCTATTATAATATTTAACTCTTCTTAGTTACCAAAAGTACAATCAAGCCAATAATTACAGCAAGACTAATTAAGAATAAGATAAACATTAAGTTCGATGTAGGAGCCGCATCCTGTCCCCATGTGCTGAGTTTAATATCAATAGCAGCGATATCACCTTGTGATAAAATGTTGCCTGCTATTAAATACTCTCCCCATTGAGCTTTTACAGTGTTGTTCCAGTAATTATTGAAGCTATTATACAATTCGAAATCAGCTTCTTCATTTTGTTCACGGGCGATATCAGTAGCTCGATCAACAAAAGCGTTTAACGCATTATTAAAAGAATCATCACTGGTAAACTGAGGAAGTTCAATTCCATTTTGATTAAATGCAGTGCTTAATGAGTTCCACAATTTATTGTTGACACTTGCTTCCCACGCTGCCAAAAGATCTGTAATCTCTTGTCTTGCCTGTACAGGCCGGTCGGATGCATATGCATTTGCCATACGCTCGCCTACTCTATCCCATACGTTTACGAAATATCCATGCTGAGCTCTCATTCGTACATAATCAGATGCATCTAAACCGGCATCTCGATCCGCTTGGTTGATGTAGCCGGAAATGATTGTCTCAAGCAATGCAAGAGGATCATCTTCTAAACTTTCTGCCGCATCTCTGATTTCTGATTGAGTTTCAGCATCCATTGCTTCGTATCGATTTAACAGACCTTCGAGCAATTCAGATACAAATGCATCTCTGTTTTCGAGATTTTGGCGGTACTGTGATACTAAACCAGAAAGTCGGCGTTCATTTGCAGCGGATCGCTGAAGTCTTTCAGCAGTAGCTGTTGCTTCCTCATCTAATTGAGCTAACCGATCTCTGAACTCTGCAATTTCGCTTTCAAGTTCTGAAATCCGTTGATTTAGATCTTCAATAATCGAGATATTTTCTCGAGAAATATTGAGTCTGCTTCTTAGATCTTCAATTCTTTCCTCAAAAGTATCTGGAAAAAGTGCATTATCTAAAAGGTCGGAGTATCCAGAATATTCAGCTTCAAGTTCATTGATTTCATCAATAATAGATGCGATTTCATCAGATGATTCTGCGGCATCAAGTCCTGATACCAACGCTCTGTAATCCGCTCTAAAATCTTGCTGTACTTGATAGTCAGACTGTTGTGCGACTACAGTTGTACTTGCAACAAATAAAAGAGCTGCCAATGTAGAAATAGTTTTGTTCATAAATTTCTTCATATTTATCCCTCTTATCTGAGTCCGTCTTGGTTAAGGCTGTATGAGTCGCCGGAAGCTAAATCAACTAATTCAATGTTTCCATTACGTTGATTAAAAGCCGGTTGACCTAATTCGCCATGCGGAATTTCAATTATAGTTTGTAGATTCAATTCACTTTCAGCAGTTTTAAAAACGTAAACGTTGCTAAACCCACTTGCGGTTAAAAAGTAGAATCCCGCTCTGTTTCGAATCAGGCGAATTTCATCAACTGATGAAACACCTTCTTCTTCAAGAATAGGTGAAATATTGAATTTAACTGCGTAACGCTGATCGTGAACCTCTAAATTGGAATCCGGTGCGAGAACACTCTCTATAGGCTGAGTGTAATCAACATCCTGAATCACAAGAGAAGGACCACATGCAGCAGCGCCAAACAATAAAGCTACACACAATGATAGTGTGATTAGTTTTGGTTTTGCCATAATAGTACTATTTCTGATGTTTTAGTGTTTGTTGAGTTATGCATAAAATAAACTAGGTCTTAATCTAAACCTTTATAATAGAACTGTAAGGAATTAAAGAATTAAGATTGTTTTTCCCCTTTAGAAATTCAATCTCCATTATAAAAGAAAACCCTATAATGTTTCCACCCATTTTTTCAATTAATTTAGCGGCTGCTGATGCAGTACCACCCGTTGCAATAAGATCATCATGAATTAATACGTTATCTCCTTTATTAAGAGCATCTGAATGGATTTCCAGAGAATCTTCACCGTATTCTAAATCATAGCTTTGAGAAAAAGTATCAGCGGGTAATTTGCCCTGTTTCCGAATTGGAATAAAACCTGCATTAAAACTTTGTGCTAAAATAGGTCCTAATATAAATCCACGTGATTCTAATCCTGCAACATAATCAATTTTTTGAAATTCAAACGGTTTTTGGAGCAACTTGGATGTAAGTTTAAGCAAATGGCTGTCGCCTAATATTGGAGTAATATCCTTAAACTGAATTCCTTTTATTGGAAAATCAGGAATCGTTCTAATTTTGCTCTTTAAAGCTTCAATATCTGAAGTATCTATTATTTCCATATTTTAAAACAGACAGCACATTGATATTCAATATATTATAAGAGTTTAACATACCATTTTTTATAGCAAATGTTTAACGGAAATCAATCGAATACCCATAATATTTTTATGTCGGAAGCCATTAAACTAGCAAATCTGGCTTATAAGAATAAAGAAGTACCGGTTGGGGCAGTAATAGTTCAGAATAATAGAATCGTTGGCAAAGGCTATAACCAGGTAGAACTAATGGACGATCCTACAGCACATGCAGAAATGATTGCAATTTCAGCAGCTTGTTCCACATTAAAACAGAAGTACCTTACAAACTGTACTCTCTATGTTACACTTGAACCCTGCCCTATGTGTTCCGGTGCAATTGTTTGGTCTAAATTAAGCAGAGTGGTTTTTGGGGCTATTGATGAGCGAGCCGGTGGAGCTGGTTCCATATTTAATATTACATCAAATAAAAAGCTGAATCATCAAGCCGAAGTAATACATGGAGTAATGGAATATGAATGCAAAGATATACTTCAGTCATTTTTTAGAGAAAGGAGATAAATTTTATCTGATTAAGTTTATCCAGCGCTGTTTTCTACGAATCATCCTCACACTAAATTCTCTTCTGCCTTTTCGAGTAGTTAGAGGCATCATAATTTTTATAAAAATATATACGAGTAAAATTACGGCCATTACAATATAAAGTGCATAATCCTGGTAAATCTCTAAATAATAGAGCATTTGAGTACCCACTAATAAAGATAACCCTACCAATAATGGAGCCCATATAGACACTGCTAAAACGAAATAAAACAGAAATAATTTAAAGTCTGCCTTTACCATTCCTGCGGTAAAATATGTGGGTAACCTTGTACCTGGTATGAATCTGCTGGCAAAAATGATCTTCATGCTATTGGTATTAAACATCGATTCTGCCCAGAGCACATCTTTTTCCCTGATAATCCATCGAAACGGAATCCATCTTAAAGCAGGACTTCCAATGCGTCTCCCCATCCAGTACAAAAGTATATCTGCCAATAAAATTCCAGATACACTTCCTATTAATGCATGTCCAAAATTAATTGCCCCACTTGCTACTACAAGTCCACCACCAATAGCCGCTAAATCTTCACTAAACAGAGATATAAAAAATATTAAACCAATAATAATCAGTAAGGACGACCCTTCAACTGCTGTCATTTTTGATAAATCAAAATCATCGTTTGCCAACTGTATTCTTTCAGTGGTTGCTCCACTTCTAAAGGCAGTTTCACTACGATTGGTTCTCTGCAAAAACAACAGTATTTCTGTAACCCATTTATCGGGCGCTTCCGCAATAGAATCATGTCCATCATCAATTAGTGTTATTTCACTATGAGGCATAATTCTAAAATGTTCCTGACCTGTAGTTAATGGAACGTGAATATCATCTTCAGCATGCAAAATTAAGGTAGGTTGATTAACCTCTTTTAATTTCTGCCTCATTGATCTTTGGTCCAGACTTCCTAAAAATCTTGCCGCTTGAAAATCCACCGGCAGCTGATGTGCCCAACCGGCATGTGGCGTAAGATTATGTATTATCCAAAGTAATGGGTTAACTGTAGAATATAACGCTGAGTTTAAAGCGTGATAACCCAAAAAATTCATCTCCAGAACCCCAATACCAGATATTAATGTATAGCTTCTAATCAGATGTTCAGGAGTAGTATTGACCAGATCAATTGCAACTGCATTACCATAACCTTGTCCTGCAAGGTGCATGGGAAAAAAGTCAAGCGAATCTATCAGTGTGAGTGTCAGCCGTGAAAGTGACGCTGTGGATTGAGAAATTTGATCTCCATTTAAATAGACATCGGGATAGATTGGAATGATAACATTTACTGAATCAGACAGTTTTTTTGCAATTGGGATTAAATGATCAGCGTCATAAAATATATCCGGTAAAAGAACAATTCCTTCATCAATATCATCATTAATAAAAGACAAATATGACATTGAAAGAGTCTTGGAATTGTCTTCAATAATTATTTCTTCCTGATTTTGAAGAGGTTTGTTCTCGACTGGAAAATAATATTGAATAAAAGTAGAAAGCACGTATAACCCTATTATAAAAACAAGAAAATAAAGCCATCGATTTTTAAGCGTAAAATGAGAATACTGCATTTCTAAAATTCGATTTGCTTGTATTCTGATGTTTCTTCAGTTACGCACATGGGTTCAAAAATTGCACTTACTTTCTTATGTAAACTTTTTGCCAATTTTTTTCTATCAGAAATTGTTTCTTTGGCCCGACCAAAAGTAATAGTTGCTTTGATGTTTTTTTGTTTTGCTAAATTAAAGAGGTGGTCAAACATAGACGCATCACCCCACCAACAAACTGTATTAAAAACCGGCTCGTTTGATGCCATTAATTTATAATTGATGGCACAGTAAGATACTTCTATGCACTCGGCTGCGGCATGTTCTAGAAGTGGTGCGCGAAACCTTAAAACTGATGCGCCCGGGGATGTTGTCCCCTCCGGAAATATGGTTATTCCCTGCCGTTCATTTATTTGTTCAGAGATTACTTTATTTACTCTTTTCACGTCTTTTTTTCTACTTCTGTCAATAAAAACAATTCCTATTGTTTTAGAAATTAATCCAAGAACCGGCCAGCTTGCCACTTCCAATTTGGCAACAAATGTAGTTTTGAGAACAGAAAACAAAATAATGATATCGACATAGCTTAGGTGATTCGAAACTAATAGAAACGGTGGTTGAGGAATATCTCCCTTTGTTTTAACGTTTACAGAAAGAATCCATGCTGATGTTTTACCCCAAAAAGTTAAACAACGATTTCTCCATGGTTCAAAATTCAGTTTTAACAGTTTTATAGATAAATATCCTACTGCATACACTGAATATATCAAAAGAGTATTAAGTGTAACTGCAATAACTTTTATAGCTGCTTTTATTCTAATCATTGGTAAAAGATACGGGTTTGAACTTCATCGAACATGACAAAAGTGTAGACCTTTTAATTATTAACAAATTTGAAATTTCTTATTATATCATCAACATTGCAAAGGTTTGGAATGTTGTTTGTATAAATTTATTCTGATGAATTCTTAAAGTTATGGTATTTTGTAAGCATGCTTTATCACAAAAAATTTCTACGTCACCCGGATAAAGACTGGGTTATTTTTATTCATGGAGCAGGTGGCTCATCTTCCATTTGGTTTAAACAGGTACGGGCCTATCAAGAAGAGTTCAATGTAATTCTTGTTGATCTTAGAGGACACGGAAAGTCTAAAGAGATGAGTACCATGAAAAAATACTATAAGGAGAAGTATTCTTTTAAGACGGTTAGCCGTGATGTTATTGATGTAATGCGTGATAATGATATTAAAAGCGCACATTTTGTAGGTGTATCTTTAGGTACTATTATCATTCGCTCAATTGCTGACATTGAACCAGACATGGTAAATTCAGCAGTGCTGTGTGGTGCTATAACCCGTTTAGATGTGCGATCAAGGGTTCTTGTTTGGTTGGGTCACACTTTCAAAAAAATTGTCCCATTCATGTGGTTATATAAAATTTTTGCATGGGCTATTATGCCTAAGAAAAATCATCAGGAATCTCGAAGTTTATTTATCAGAGAAGCTAAAGAATTAGCCAGAAAAGAATTTCTCAAATGGTTCCGGCTTACATATGATGTAAATCCGCTCCTTCGGTACTTTAAAGAGAAAGAAATGAAAAATCCTACATTATATGTAATGGGTAGTGAAGATCATATGTTCTTGCCCCCTGTTCAGAAAATGGTAGCGGAGTTTGAGCGTAGTAAATTAGAAATAATTCCTAATTGCGGACATGTATGCAATATTGAAAAACCGGATCTGTTCAATGAAATTTCAATTAAATTCCTTCTCGATCAAGCATCAAAAACTCCACTTAAAGAAACAGCTTAAGTGCTACCGAGTAGCAGCACCATTTAAGTCTAATCTTCTTTCCTGTCGAATCAGTCGTGAAAGCCATGCAGTTGGTTCTTCATCACGCTGAATTTGCCGCAAGTAACGAATAGATTCTTCCGGATCTTCAAATCCCTTATAGGCTACAAAGTAGTAATCTGTAGCCGGGTTATATAAAACATGAGCATCAAAACCCTGCTGTTTAAAAGATCTGTAAAGACCATCAGCGTTACTTTTCACAGTAAAAGAACCACCAATTACATAAAAGTTAAGGTTATCATAATTTCCGTTCATATTTTCCAATTTCATGGATCTCCACTCGCCTGCATATTGAGTTACACTTAAACGATCGAGTTCGGATTGACTTAACCCGCCGTACTCTGCACTTGCGCGTAGATCACTTGTACTTATCTCCGATTCTCTGGCCGTTGGCCGTTGATATGGCTCAAAAATTTCTTCCGGTTCCCGATTTTCAATGTCTGATTGATCATTGCTTCCAAGTTCCATTTTGGGTGTGTCTGGTTGAACGGGTGATTCCGGCACATTATCAGGTTCCACCGGGGTTTTGTCACTGACGTAATCCATCAGATTTCGGTTAAGATCCTGAGCTCCACCCACCAATTGCCCTTTCGACGCAAATGCTCTATTTAATCTATCGTTTATAGGATCTTCAAGTTCTGCCTGTATTAGAACAATGAGTTCAGATTCAGAAACATCAATAGAGTTGTACCCAAATAAATACTTTAAGCCAAAAAACCAACCCGGTAAATCTTTTAAGAAAGGTATTCCTCTACGTACTTCTGCAGTCTCTGTTCTGTATAGACCTGCAATAACTGTGCTTTCACCATCAAGAAGAAGCGCATGTGTGTTAGCCTGTTGCTTACTAATAATGGTACTTACAGGGTCAGGCTGTGCTGACGAACGTTCAGTTTCCATAACAAGGTAAATCAAGGTAGTGTCACCAACTTCAACAATTTGAGGTATAACATTTAAAATAGTACCGGTGCTAAAAAATTGATCTGTAACATTACCGGCAAAATCACGTTGCTTAATCGAAAAATCTTCACCAACCTGAATTCTGCCTTCTTGACCATCCATTACTTTAATGCTTGGTGTAGCTAATATTTTTCCAAGGTTATCCGCTTCAAAAGCGCTAAAAAGTGCCTGAACACGAATACCGCCTCCCACATCGCCGAAATTAATAATAGAGTTAAAGACACTTTGCGATACGTTCTGTGCTGCCGTTGTATTAACGGAAACAAATTCACCACCAAAATCAGTGGATGGTAATGTTTCAGCTCCATCTCCACCCAAAAAATCCTGGATGTTTTGAGGTACGGCATTTGTTAAGGTAGACCAGTCAACTCCAATCTCGCGTAATGCTCTTTTATTTCCCTCAAAAAATGTAGCATTAATTCGAATTTCCCGTGTTTTTGTTGAAATATTCACCCCACCCTCGCCACGGCCTACATTAGCTGAAAGTTGCCTATTGGTTTGTGTAAGTTCCGGTGAATTTATTCTCCGAATTTCTTCTTGGGTAACAATCTCAAAAAAGTCAGGTGAATCAATAATAGCTAGATTTTTGATTCTCATGATATAATTAAGAGCATCCTGCCAGTGCATAGCAGGAAGTGAAACTCCAATATTTCCTGTTGTTCCTGTACGATCTAATATAAAACGACCGTCAAAATCTTGCGCATATCTGCTTAACACCTCAATGGCATCCTGAAAATCAGTACGACGATCAAATGAGATCATTTCCTCCGGATTTACATATTCCCTGGGTATTTGTTCACCGGACTGGGCTATCGAAATTTCTGCAAACCCTATCCATATAAATCCTATAACCAATAGTGTCCGTACCATTTTGTGACTTGTTTTCATCGTTCTACCTTTAACGTAATTAATTCGATAATTCCACCTTTATTGAGTTGGAATATTGCCTCACCAGCGTTCATATCCAGGGACATTAGTCGCCCAAGATATACCCTGTCATTTAGAAAAAGAGTTTCCATCCTATCCTGCTGATTTAATAAATACACTTTATTCCTACCTATACCCACTATACGACTTTCTTCCACATTCACAAGATTGTCCTCATTAGGTTCAACATTTCTAATAAGTGGAAAAAATGGATTCTGTCGTGATAGCTGAACCAACCCCGAAACTCCCGGTGTTTGGCGTGTGCTTAGAACATTCTGCCGGTCGTAATAGCTTTGCAGACGAAAGTTAAAATTTACATTTCCGTAACTTCCTACATCATTGATAGGTGTAATAACAATATTGCTAACTTTTTGAACCGGCTCACTGTTTTCAATACGTGAAATAAAGTTCAATACAGATCTATATGATCCTTGTCCATCAACTTGCGACTGCAATATTCCATATTGATCGGCTCTCGTAGAGTCATTAAAAACAAAATCGAACTGCAATGGATCAGTAGCATTTATGATTGATAAAAATCGGAACGTTTCATCGGGATTGTTGTTGTCGAAAA
>JBGTFX010000245.1:0-12629 GCA_041747055.1 Balneolaceae bacterium | reverse complement strand
CGGTGTCTATGCACCAGGTTGTACCACAAACTCTACCTAACGAAGAGGAGAAACTTGGAGACGGCATCTATGTGCCAGGGTTCGTACCTCCTCACTTCGTCAGGTAAGCTTTTCTAACTTTAAATTCAACATATAAGGTTTTAAAAACCTTGGAGGTCTCATTGATGGTGATATCATCGTTACTAACCACCCCGGATTTGGAGGGTCACATCTGCCGGATGTAACCGTAGTTACACCCATTTTTTTTGATGGCAAAAGAATTGGTTTTGCGGCAAGTCGGGCCCATCACGCCGAAATGGGAGGGAAAAGACCGGGCTCCATGCCACCGGATGCCAATAATTTATCTGAAGAAGGCGTGGTGATTCCACCAACGCATATTTCACGTGGTGGAAATTTTGATTGGAATACGGTGAAAGATCTTCTGCAAAATGGCGAGTGGCCTACTCGCTCTATTGATGAAAATATGGCTGATCTTCAGGCTGCCGTGGCAGCAAATCACCGGGGAGCTGAAGAGCTCAAAAAAATGGCAACGCAGTTCAGTCCAACAGAGGTTACAAAATATATGGATCGACTGAAAAGCTATGCCGCAGATCGTATGCGATCAACGCTGAATCAACTGCCGGATGGAGAATATCAAGCTGAAGAAAAATTGGACGATGGTTCTGTTTTATCTGTTTCTTGTAAAGTGACGGGTGAATTTGTTCGCATTGATTTTACCGGTACATCAGACATTCACGCCGGAAATCTGAATGCAAATCCATCTATTGTAAACAGTGTAGTTATGTATGTTTTACGACTGATGGTGGATGAACCGTTGCCACTTAATGACGGACTTTTGGAGCCGGTGGAACTAATCATACCAACCGGAATGCTGAACCCGGAATTTCCTGATGACCCCAAAAACTGTCCTGCAGTAGTTGGCGGAAATATAGAGACCAGTCAACGTTTGGTTGATACTCTGTTAAAGGCGTTTGGGCTTTCAGCATGCAGCTACGGAACGATGAATAATGTTCTTTTTGGCAACGAAACTTTTGGCTACTACGAAACGGTTGCAGGCGGAACCGGAGCCGGAGAGGGATTTCACGGCGCTGATGCGGTTCATCAACACATGACCAACACCCGGGCCACTGACCCCGAAATTCTGGAGCATCGCTATCCGGTTCGGCTCGATCGTTATGCAATCCGTGAACAATCGGGTGGTGACGGAAAATGGAATGGAGGAAATGGTATTGTCAGGGAAATGACATTTATTGAACCGGTCAGCTTATCAGTTTTAGCTCAACATCGAGTTGTTTCTCCATATGGATTAAAAGGTGGGAAATCCGGGAAAACCGGTAAGCAGTTGGTAGAATCGAAAGATGGAACAGCAAAAGAATTAAGCTGGAGAGACGGTGCCGACCTTGAAGCCGGCGACCGTTTTATTCTACAAACTCCCGGTGGTGGTGGATTCGGGAATCAGTAGAAAATCGTCTCCAAATTCTAATTCTTAATAATCTCTCTCATTTCACGAATTTCTTCTTCATTTTGTGCGCGTCTTTCTTCCAATAGTTCTCTGGATGATTGAATTCTTGCCAGATTTCGATCATTTAAAGTAGGTTCAATACTGACATTGATTAGAATTACCAGCTCTTGCTCTATATTCTCATCCGCGTTATATCCAAACAGGTATTTCAAGCCAAAAAACCATCCAGGCAGATCTTTTAAAAGTGGAATTCCCCTTCTCACTTTACTGGTTTCTGTTCTATAAAGTCCGGCAATAACGGTTGATTCACCATCAAGCAGCAAAATTTGAGTATCGGCCTGCTGTTTATTGATAATTGTGCTTACGGTACTTGGCTGTGCTGACGATCGTTCTGCCCGAACCAGCATATTCACAAACGTAGAATCTCCATCGTGAACAATTTCAGGTGTTACCTGAAGAATAGTACCCACGCTAAAAAAACGGTCAATCACATTTCCGGCAAAATCCCTCTGTTTTATAGAAAAATCCTGACCTACCTGTATCCGGCCTTCCTCTCCATTTAACACTTTAATTTCAGGAGTGGCTAAAATCTTGCCTAAATTATTGGCTTCAAAAGCTTTAAAGAGTGCCCGAACTTCTATACCACTGCTCGCTATTTCCCCAAAGTTTATAACTCCATTAAATAGATTTTGCGTGACTTCCTGGGCAGATCGAGTATTCACTTCCACGTATTGATTTCCGAAATTAGCGTCTGCCAGGGTATTATTTCCGCCTGATGTTCCTCCGCCTCCCCCGCTGCTGGGATCAATAATTCTGGATAGATTTTCCGGTCGGCTTCCAAGATTATGTATTGTGCTCCAATCCACTCCAATTTCTCTCAAAGCCCGTCTGTTGCCCTCAAAAAAGACGGCTCGTATTCGAACTTCCCTGCTCCCAAAATTCAATTGAATTCTCTGTGTTGCCCCACTATCTCTTTTAGTGACATAGGTGTCCTCTTCATATTCTACAATTTCGATAAATCTTTCGGAATCAATAACCTGAAGTCCCTGAACGTCTGTAAGATACAATAACACATCTCTCCAGTAAATTTGATTGATCGGAATACCTATTGGAGCTCTCGTATTAGTCCTATCAACAATGAACTTTCCGGCGTAGCGCTGCGCATATTCGTTCAGTAAATCTATGGCTTCATCAAAACGCATTTCTTTGCTAAGGCTAATAAGTTCCTGCGGACTTACATACTCGGTTTCATCCGCCACTCTATCCGTATCTTGTGCAAATGCAGGCTGCATCACTATGGTGAAAATTCCTGTTATGATGATAAAACCGGTTAGTGCTCTCTTGATTTTTTTAAGGTTTTTCATTTAAGTACCAACGTTACATTTTTAAGAATTCCACCTTCATTAAGTTGAAAAGTAGCTGAGTTATTTGATATATCCACAGATTGCAATCGACCCAAATATACCCTGTCACCTACATTTAAGTGCTGTATATTTCCATTTTGATCTCTCATAGAAACGAAGTTTTCAGCTACACTTATCAATCTGCTTTGCTCTACATTTGTCATATTTTCATCATTCGCCCTCACATCGTGAATGAGTGGATAGAATGAATTATGAGTATAAACCGGAAGGGGACTCAAAGGCTGCTCGGCGTAGTCATCAAAAATAGAATCTCTGTCGAATAGACTTTTTAGCTTAAAACTGTAGTGCACCCTTCCCAAATTATCAATATCTGTGATAGGCATAATAGTCATGTCTCTTATGTTAAATAATGGCCTGCCAAATTCCAGACGATTAACAAACTTGTTGAAATTTCGATAATGTCCTTCTCCACTAACATCGAAATTTAATACACCGAATCTGTCGTAGTGAGTTGAATCTACCGTTATAAAATTGAAGTATGTAAACGCGTTATCCCTGCTTAGTGAGATAAGTTTGCTGTACACTGCGTCTGCATTTCGTGCCTTTACTAAGAGTTTTGCACTTTCATCAACTTCTTGTTTAAGCGACTGGTAATCTTGTTCAAGTTTATTATAGTTACTGGCTAACTTTTGATGCTCCTTTAAAACTTGCTCTCTTTCAGTCAGTGTTTCGCTTAAACCGGCGATCTCGATGTCTTCAACCATATAAAATCGTCCCCAGCCGGTAGCCACAATAACTAACCAAACTCCCATAATTATGAGTGAGTTTCTTAATCCGTATGTCACTTTTCCCCCTTTTTCTTTTGTTTATTAATTATCGTCCTAAATTATCTCTTCTTGTAAATCGCTCTCCAATTGATGGATTGTATTCGTAGTACACTTTTATGGAAAATTTATAGAGCCTTCGATCTCTCATTTCCACCACAGAAACAGCCTGTAAATCTGCACGGTTAAATAGATTGGTAACCCTGGGAATTTGCTCCCGTAGCAAACTGTAGCCCTGAAGTGTAAATCCATCTTCTCCGTATTGAATACGATCAATCCATGTACTTTCGATTCCGTTAAGTCCGTCATTTAATGTTTTTAGAGTTTCACTCCAATAAGTAACTCCCCCTCCTAAATTTGCTAACAGATCTCTTTTTTCAGCCTCAATTTGGTACTGATCCTGCAGCTGTTCTATCTCTTGAATAACTGCTTCAAGACTGGTAATTCCATATTCTGTACGAATCAAATCCTCTTCAAGGTTTTGTATTTGCTCTATTTTTTCCTGATAGATTTGATTCCAAATCACAGGAGTTACCATCAAAAGAAAAAGAAGTAAAACCCCATGCCAACGGAGTTTTAACATATTCTGACGCTCTAATACATAGGAAGGCAACATCGAATACTCGTCAAAATCGACATCCTTTAAGTTTGCTGCTGATAATGCTGCACCTATAGATGAAGTAAAGAACCCTGCAATGGGATCCAGTTCATCTGGCATTTCCAGTGAATCGCCACCGAACTTGAATACATTTACCTCTAGGTCCGGAAACTGCCTCTTAAAAAAGTCAACCGACTCCTCACTCATATCATTTGTAATCAATACCCGATCTAAACCGGGAACTTCACCTGTATCCAGCTGGAATAAAATCTTACTAAATATCACATCCAGTACCTGGTCATGATCCCGTCCCTCTTCTATCGGCGAAAGAGCATGCATGATATGCTCCCCCTGCATAAAAAATACCCGGGCCCTATTCATTCCCATGTGTACAACACAGGTTATTTCATTATTTTCCAGCGGGTAATGTTTATCAATTAGGGTAGCAATAATACATTCGTCCGGTATCATCTGAATCACTTTCATCTTACCGGGATAGGAATGACGAACGCTATCAATCAATTTTAGCAGGTAAGGCTTCTCCTGATAAGAGATCAACAGCATGGATCCATCATCCCGAACGATATATCGGTAGAAATCTTCATTCGGAACAGCACCATACACCTTCTTTAAATGCTCTTCAATCAGCTTTTTTAACCGCTTCTTTTTTATTTTTTTATAGTTCTTATTCTTCAGCACCTGAAAACTGGTATCTCCCGACCGAATAGAAATTCCAATTTTTAATTTTTTACTACTTAGTTCGTTTAATGCAAACCTTAGCGATTGAACATCCGAATTAAAGGCACTTTTATTTTCATTTGATTCGCCTGAGTCCGGTAAAAATTCAAATCCATTTTTGTGATTTGCCTCTTCAAAATCATGGCTAATTCCAAAATGCTGATCCTGACTATAGTTCTTTGCCACCTCTTTAGATCTGTTCTTTTTCTGACCCGTATGCCCCTCCTCTTTTAAAGTAATTCGATTTAAGAAAGTCAGATACCATTTTCTCTTCTGTTTTCTGATACGGGCAACTTTTAGCAAATTACCGTCCAACGTCAGTCCCACATATTCTTTTCTACCCATAAATTATCCTACCATTGTATTTAACTTGTCCACTGCTGAAGGATCCAACAGTTTTCGCATTCTTTTTTTGTTGTTAGAATGGTTTAAAGCCACCTCTTTTGAAATCTCTCCCCTTTCGTACAGCTTTTTTAAATTCTGTTCCATTGTGTGCATCCCCTGATTCCCACCCTCCATTAACATCTGGTAAATCTCCCCGATATTATTATTCCTGATTGCTGCCTTTACAGATGGGGTAGCCAGCAATACTTCTTTGGCCAACACCCGTTTTCCATCCAGACTGGGAATCAGTTTCTGGCTGATTACACAGGTCAGCACATCTGCCAATCTCATACGTATTCGGTTTTGTTCAGCAACCGGAACCTCCCCAATAATTCTGTCAATACTCTCCATGGCTGATGAGGTGTGCAGTGTGCCGTACGTTTTGTGGCCGGAATCGGTGATTTCAAGCGCAGTCATAATCGTATCCGGATCACGTAGCTCACCAATAATAATGATATCAGGATCTTGCCGTAAAGACTGAATGGCTCCTTCCTTAAATGAATCCACATCACGTCCAACCTCACGATGGCGGATTATTGATCGAATGGGTTGATGAACCAGTTCCACCGGGGACGCAATAATCACCACATGCGCTTCCATGCTTCGGTTATTTGCATCCACAATGGTATCCAGCGTACTCGATTTACCCGAACCTGTAATCCCCGTAATTAAGGTCAGGCCATATTGGAAATACTTCAGGCTCAGTGCTTTTGAAACCTCAGGATGAAGTTCTAGATTTTTAAATGGACGAATTTCATTGTCAATACGCCGCATATTCATCGCAAGGTGCTCCATATCGTAATACATGTCAGCCCGGTATCGCTGATCTAGTCCTTCACCCTGTTCAATGGTATAGGAAAAATCAAAATTCTTCCTTCTAAAAAGTTCTTTCCTTTGGTAAGGCATCAGCAAATTCAACAGCAGGATATCAGTCTCAGTTTTATTCAGGGTACACTCTGTTTTAATGGGATTTTTAAACCCATGAATTCGATACCAGATTTTCCCGTTGCAACCCGCTCCTCCTAAATCAATATCCGATGCTTCCAGTTCTTTCATCTCAATGATAAACTGTTCAAATATCTCCTTTAGCTTTAATTTCCATTCTTCACTCTGGGCGTCTATCAAGTCTCCCATATGACGCTGTAAATCAATACCGCCCAATGTTTGTGAAAGTCCACCAATAAGTGGCTTTACCATTCGGGAAACTTCTCTCAGGCGTTCCGATTTCTCTGATTGTTCTTCCATTGTTTTTTTATGTCTCTCGTATTGTCTCCTGATTATTCGAAGATATCTGTAATTCTAAAAGAAGCTGCAATCCCTTTCTGTGCCGCAATTTTTGCAAATTCTAAAGCCCAGCTATTGTATAAAATTTCAAGGGTTCCACCCAGCTTTATATTCACCTCATTTTCTTTATCCGGCGAACCTACCATTACAGCTCCGTGAACTGTAGCTGTTCCATTACCATCAAATGCCCAAGCGTCTTCAAAAATGACTAATCCGTAAAAATCAAAAGTTCCTTTCAAATCCAGCGTTGCCAAATCCAGATCACCGGATTCTCGCACCACCAAAATTCCATACCCATCAACATTTCCGGCTATTTTGGCATAATCTTCCACAAAAAATACACCGGGATTTTCCGGCGTGTTTAAATCTCGCGTATAGTTTCCTGCCAAGTACGTTGCATTAGCTTCAAGTGCTAAAATGAGCTGTTCCATATCCGTAAAGTCCAGGTTCTCATCCACCTCAATACTGGGTGTGCCGGTGCTTCCGGTAATATTATTAAGAAAATCTTCATTATTTTGTTCAAAAATTTTGTCTTTACTCTCTTGATCAATTACCGTTATTCCCGGAATACCTATGGGATCCAACCCGCTTTCATCATTCCCATCTATCTTAAATGCATTACTATAAAAATCGGTATTGAATTCGCTGTCGGTTAAGTTTAATGCGCCGGGAATCTCCGGTATATCACCCATAACAACATCTACGGTATAGATAACTGTAACGGAATCTAACTGGAAAGGAACTTTCGAAATTAACCGCAGCTGATTCTCAAAAAGATTGCTATTTATCGTGCTGTCTTCCATGGTTACAAATGCGGTGGCATATTCAACCTGTACAGGATAGGGTTCATAATTATTTCTCCACGTAGGATCATCTCTTAACATATTTAAAATATACTCTGACCCGGAATGAGCCGAGCTTCTCATTTGAGACTCAATCCCATATGATGATGTTCTCTCAATCAGCTGTATATGACGACCATTTAGATTTAGTTGTAATATTCCCAATACAATTATTGTAACAGCGCAGATATAAATTAAGGGCCGTCCCATAGAAGTCTCCGTATTTTTTATTACATGGTTAAATTTGCCGGCGAGAACAACTTCTCCCAGGCAGCTGACATATATTTCCCGGCGATGGGCTGGGTACTCTCTGTTACTACTTTCACCCTAATTCTCTCGATATCTTCAATTGAAAAGGTTGGGTTCAACAAAGCATCGTAATACGTGAATTCAAACAATACTACTCCAAGCTTGATTTCCGTCTCATTTCCATTCACAGTTCTTGTTACCAAAAAATCATTGGGGTTATCCGTTTCCGTTACTTCTGTGCCGGCATGGATCTCCCAGATTACTGTATCAACGGCTCCGTTATCCTCTAAATCAGCCCTGAAGGTAAGTTTTGTGGGAGTGGCTTCAATCAGTTTGTCCTCAGCTACGGAATAACCAATTTTTCTAAAATCGTAACTTATCAATCCGGCTATGGCATCCACCTGTAATTTCGCATGCTGATCACTCATGGAGTCCATTGAATTTTTTGCAATACTTAAATTCAGCTGAACAATCGCAAGCAGCATCATGGTGCCAATGATAAATGTGGATACCAGTGTTAAGTTCATTTTTTTCTCTCTCTAATGTTGTTTAATGCTGTGTACTCTCTTTTAAATTCAATAAAAAGATTTTATGTACGTAACAGCAGTAGATTCTCCCGTCTCTGATGTTACCCGAACAAGCAGCCGTTTATGTACTGTTTTTTCTGTTGATACCTGGCTTAGATTATCAGGGTTCATGTAATCCACAGTGCATTCCGTTGTGTAAATTCCGAACTGAGTAGTATCTGTGCGTGTATATCCATGGTAATCATCAAAGTCGTTGAAGTTAGGATAAACCTCTCCGGTTTCCGGGCCAATGGTAGAAAACCCATCAGGAACCGTAATTCCGGCATAACTTCCCACAGTATTTTGATCAAATGCCTTTTGCCTGGCTTCATCAATAATATTTTGTGCCAGTGCGACTGCTGTATAATCAAGTTCTGTGTTCATCATTACCTTGTTGTTATTCAGTAAAACACTGGTCACCCCAAGCTGCAGCATGGCAAACAAAAACATTGCCAATATGAGTAAAATGAAATCTGATGTATCAACCATTGTATTCTCTCGTGTGTAGTTATTGGATTTTGTCCTCTCCCCCTGTTTCGGCAAGTACTTCTTCAATAGAAGTAACTCCCTCTTTAATCCGCTCCCGGCCTGACCCTCGCAGTGTCAGCATTCCATCTTTAATTGCGTGCTCACGTAATTTATCTTCTTCAATATTACTTCCCGCATCCAGAATAATATTACTGATCTCTTTTGTGATATAAAGCGCCTCCATAATGGCTACCCGTCCTTTGTATCCATGGCTGCAATGCTGACAACCTAACTCCCGTGCCTTGTAGAAAGTTGTTTGTGCTATTTCTTCATCCGTAAAGCCAATCCCTCTCGGAAGTTCCGGGTGCAGATCTTCAACCATAATTTTACAGTGGTTGCATAACCTGCGCACCAACCTCTGAGCCATTATCAGATTCACCGCGCTGGCGATCAAAAAGGGTTCTACACCCATTTTGTACAGTCTCGAAACTGCGCTTGATGCATCATTTGTATGAAGTGTGGAAAAAGTGAGATGACCGGTGTTGGCGAGTTTTATAGCAATTTCTGCTGTGTGCAGGTCTCGGATTTCCCCTACCAAAACGATATCGGGATCATGCCGTAAAATCCCCCGCATGGATTGATCAAACGTCATTTTACTGTTGATCTTCAGCTGACGAGCCCCCTTGATGATGTACTCCGTGGGATCCTCAACAGTCAGTACATTTTTTGTTGGGTTGATAACGTGATGCAAAGCCGCAATTAAGCTGGTGGATTTCCCACTCCCAGTGGGGCCGGTAATAATTACAATCCCCGAGGGTTTGTTGATCGCTTTTCTAAAAAGATGAAGAGCCTGATTTTGAAGTCCCAATTCATTCAGGTCTGTAATTACTTTTCGGTCGTCGAGAATCCGGATCACAACCGATTCAAATTTCCGGTTAAATTCTGTTCCCACAATCGGCATTATAGACACACGAAATCGAATATTCACATTATCGATTTTCCGCTGAATGTATCCATCCTGTGACGCATCCCGCTCGAACCGATCTACATTTTTGGTTTTGTCTTTCACCACCGCAATAATGGCCTCCGGCTTCACCTTATCCTGCTGATGCCAAAGCTGAAGCTTTCCATCCACCCGAAACCGAATATCGGTTGAATTATAGCTCGTAGGAATTACATGGGCATCACTGGCTCCCATTCGCACTGCTTCAATTAACATTCCCTCAATCAGTTTATTGAGCATGCTTTGGTTGATCTCCGCATCAAGCTCCTCCTCCTTAATCTCTTTCTCCTGACCCGTTATTTCCGGTTCTTCTAAATCAACCTCGTTGATCTGCTCAAGAATATCATTCTTTTTATAGAGCACCTGTTCAATCAGGTAATGAAGCGTATCCGGCTGACAGTACTCGAGCTCCAGATGAGTAACCGACAGTTGTTCAGCAAGGTCGTTTAATTTCGGGTTGATGGGGTCCGAGGTCGCAAAAATTGCCTTCTGATTCTTATGGAATATCGGGAAAGCATTCTGTTCAATAAAATTATTTAGAATAGCCTCAGGAATTGATTCAACAACCTGTTTAACATCATCAAGAATTTCGTCTTTTTCCCCATTGTTGTTCAGCGAAAATTCTTTTATGACAAAAATATCTGAGATCGCCTTCATCACCACATTACGATCAATATTCAGCTGCTCATGGAGAATTTGAGCAAATTTTTGGGTCGACATATCCACACCCGTAGCCTGAATCCGGAATGCCTGATCCAATTGCTCCCGAGAAATAATACCTCTCCTGTATAAAATCTCCCCAATATGTCGATGTGTTTTTACCTTGGCCATGCTCTCTTTCTCTCTTTTCTTAAATCGTAATATTTGGCTGTATAATGGCGGCTTCTGCAGAAATTATGGTGATCACCGTCAATGCAACGGCAATAATAATGTTCACAAAAACATTTACCAGCTCAACGGTGCTCTCCAGTTTGTACTCCGTTTGAATCTGATAATAATCGGCCAGCTGTTTCGCATTTTCCCTCACAGATCCCGATTCAGCTCCCAGCTTAAACCGACTAAGTGCTGTTCGGGTAAACACTCCAGTGGCAACCAGCGCTTCCACCAGGCCCATCCCATCTTTCAGCATATTTTTAATGGCGATGTCTTTTATCTGACGCTCCATATATACATTCCTGCATGCTTCCGATGCTGTTTTTATCACCTCTACATTCTGCCCTGAATTGCTGTACAGCGTGTAGAAAACCCGCGCAAAAATTTCAATACTCATCTTGTGAAGCAAATCTCCAATTATTGGAATTTTGATGATATACTTATCCAGATTATACCTGCCCTTATCGGTTTGTATGTAGTACATAAACAGGGCAATCGGTGCAGTAAATAACGTTGTAATGATGAGCCAGTGATCCTGCATAAAGTAGCTGATCTCCAGTGTAGCCGCGGTCATGGGCGGCAAAATGATGTTAAACTCCAGAAACATCTCGGCCATCAACGGGAAAATATATCCCACATAAAAAAGGATAACCCCCATTACTGCAACCAACGCAATACTGGGCATCATTAGGGATCGTCTCAAATTTTTCTTGAACGATGCATCCCGCTCCATAAAGGTGGCTGTACTTTCAAAAACTTCGGCCATGTTACCGCTGGTTGATGCAATTCCCAGCATGTGAGCAGCAAACTTTCCAAATACATCTTTGTGTTTGCCGTACACTTCGTAACCTTCCTTTCCGGCCTGAAGATCTTTTTGAATTTCCCTGATTACCTCTTTCAATTTTTTGTTAGTTGTATCTTCGTAAAGAAGAGCTAATATTTCGTTATACGGGAGTCCCTGACGAAGCAGGTCAGCCGATAAACGAATAAACGTGACCACCTCTCCGGTTGAAACCAAGCCAGGCATGTTAAAAAGCTTTTTTCGAACGCTTATCGGTTCATATCCAATGTTGGTCAGCGCTTCAATGAGCTCTTGTTTATTATACGCCTCCTGTTCCCCCTGCAGAACTTCAGATGTGCCGTTGGTGTGAACTTTATAAACAAATACCTGCTTCTGTTCCAGTGCCGAAATGTCAACATTTTTTGCCCGGGCAAACTCTTTTACTTTTTTCTGTGCTTCCCGTTTGCTTGATGATTCTAGTTCTGCCTGAACCAATTTATTATTGGCATTTCGTCCGGTAAATCTAAATCGAGGCATTAGTTTTTTGGTTTGATTAGTATTCTCTCTTATTGTATTTCTCTGCTTCAATGGGTTCGGTTAGAGAGAGGCAGAAATGCTGCACTCTCCCCTCACGAACTCTCTCTTGGTTAAATCAGCTCTCTTAATGATTAGTCAGTTTGGTTTTATTAACCACCTCCACCATCACCACCATCACGGCCATTAACCACAAGACTTACAACACGATTTGGCTCTACAGTTGCTACTACATTTATGTCACCATTTATAGCGCTGACTCCTGTAATCGTTATCTCGTCTTCAGCACCTTCAAGTGTAAATGCACCGTTTGCATTAGTAAACGTTGTAGCCGTATGCTCATCCTCCGGCCCTGAATCGTATCCAAAACCCAGCTCATAAACACTGACGCCGGTAAAAGTACCTCCACCCCCACCCATTAAGGCAGGTTTGATGTACCATCCCTGCGCCATGGCGGAAAGTGTAAGCACGTCCTGGCGTAAAGCATCCACGTTTGCATTTTCAGCACTCTGGCCAAAAATGTTGATCGCCACCACGGTTGCTACCCCCACAATGATCGTTACCAGTATTACTAATAGAAGTTGTTGTTGTCCCATTATGTATACCTATTTTATTATTTATTTGATTGATTGTATCAACCGATCATCTCTTGATCGGTT
>JBGTFX010000244.1:0-10444 GCA_041747055.1 Balneolaceae bacterium | reverse complement strand
TCTATCGGGCTGGTTACAGTTCGCTTTTTTTTCAGGATCAACCTCCGGAGTTACAAATTACACACTAGGTTTTGTTGATTTTGGAACCGGATTCCCCTTAATATTGGGTGCATTTTTAGGAGGTTTTTTTGGGGTGCGAATTGGGACATATTTAAAACAATCACACTTACAAATCGGGTTTTCGATTCTTTTGTGTGTAGTCGCAATCGCTATGATTTATAATATTCTGTGATCCCTTTTGAAATCATTCTAATTATAGGAACAAATAATAGCTTTAGGCCTACTAAATTCAGGCCTAATTCCAAAATCATTTACAGATAAGTCAGATGTATATTGTAGAACCCAATCAGCAGATAGAGTTAATGAAAGAGATGACGCAACTTCGCAGAGATACGGAGAATTGCGAGGTATATTTTCACCACACATTAAATGATCAAATGTGGAAAAGTTTTTTTCCAAGAGCTACTGAAGAAGAATTAGGGCCAAAGCTCTTGCGCCATGATCCTTTGCCGGATTCTTTGGAAGAACGAATTAAAATCTGCCTTGAAGAGGATGTTCCGGAAAACGCTATTGGGCTTGGAATTGAACTCTCCACTGATATGAAGAAATGGCCTTTAATTCTCGATGTTCTTGAGCAGAACAGAAAAGCATTTGAAGCCGGACAGATCCGACTTTTTTTAGATCATCTGCAGATAGGATCTTATGAGGAGAACATGAGTCAGCTTCAGATAAGTAAAGAGGATCTGGGATTTAGTGATAAAGAGTTTAAAAAAATCCTTTGGCGATCACGAAAATTGAAGCTTAAATCGTATTTGCCATAAATTGTAAGGAATATATTAATATCCCCAGGGAGTCGGAGGCGCTTCAATAGGAGTAGAAATATCAAACTCCATACGAATTGAGTTCCCCTGTTTTGGCCAGTGAACTCCATATGCAAGAGTTTCATCATCCATCAAATCGACAAACCAAAAGTTGTCGTGCCTCAATGGCAATATATCAGCAGTATGTTCATCAGCATAAAATATCTGACGGTTTTCAAGTCCAGGAGAGTTGGCCATTCCACCATATTGAGTTATATCATCTTCAGTGCCGTCTTCATGACGATGATCATGTTTCAGCTGTAGTGTACCGGGTTGTTTTGTGATGAGCAGATTACGAGAATGATCATCATCCAAATGAAGTGAGATGTGTGTTAATGTATCCGTGCAATTGCGAAAATGAATCACAATCTTATCAGCATCAAAGCTTTGGTAGTAAGGTGTGGCATCTGCAAGAATTCCCTCATACGCATTGCCGCAATACGACTGAATATTCTCCCAAAAGGCAAGTTGTTCAGATGCAAGTTTAAACTCTTCAGCGGCTTCTTCAGGCGCATATTCGAACGAAGTATCGGGTTGATCCCTTTCGTTACACGCTGTTAAAAAAGTGACTGATATTAGTAGTAAAAGTGGAAGGCTTAGTTTATCCATAATCTTTTTGTTCTTTTTCAGAAAAAAAATAAGTTGAAGAAAAAGGATTTGAATAACAAAAAGAGATCGAAATAAACCAAAAATAAAAAGAAAAGGAGCTCCCGATCAAAGGAACTCCTTTTTGATTTAGCAATCTATAGCGTGGGCATAGCATACCCACCTATGTTTTTAAAGTGCAATCTAACAGCTACGAACAGCGCATTAATCCATGATTTTTCTCAGGAATGCAGGCTGATCTGTATCAAGCTTATCGATTCTCTCTTCGCGTTCGTTCAGCAATGTATTACCACTTGCCTCACGTTTAGCCTGATGTTCTGTTGGCAGTTCATCGTTGGCTTCTTTATCGCTGTTGGATCGGATATACTTCAGATCTCTTCGGTGAATTGCCGGAGAGTCCAGATTTTTTAGATTTCCTTCGCCTTTGTAAAAAGGACCGTCTATACTGTTGTGTGAGCGGCCAATGTCACTGGCTTTTGGAAGACTATTTGTCTTTGCTTTTGATACCGGCTCTTTTGAAGAGTTAGGCGCAATTTTGGCTTGACTGTATATTAAACCGGTTTCAATTTATCGTCATTTATCAAAACATAGGTTTTTCGATAAATAAAAAGATACTTCCCGCTAATGTAGAAACAATAATAATCACTGATAATATTATAGCTGTGTATTTTATTTTTTTTGAATCAACTTCAATTTCAGTCCACCTTATGCCGTAATAATTCATGAAATAAATACCCATTCCAAAAATAAATGCTAATATAATACCCGTACCCCCTCTTATAAATGCAGTACTTAGCCAGTCAAATGTAGACATTTCAAATGCTTTTGGAATAGAAACCGGCCAACTTGCAAATAAAAATGATATAATTCCTAAATAAATAGTAATGGAAAGCTGTATAATTACAGTTGTATATATTATTAGGGTTTTTAATTTATTTTTCATTTTATCCACAATTTAGTCTAAAGGTGTATTACCACATCCAAATCTGGAACTCGTAATTTGACATCTCCAAAGCCAAAGGTCCCCATTGCTTTTAGCATTTATTAGTTGATTCTCTATACTTCCAGGAAAATTTTCACCTATTTGTCTTCCGACTTGGTTATTCCATAAATCCATAGATTTTTCAATAGGATCTAACGCATGTGGATCTGTTTCATTTTGGGATGTATACTCATGCGCATCTCCCCATTTTTTTGCTTTTACTTGTCCTAAATTCTTTGCCATTTCTGCATTCCACCTAGCATGTCTTAATGCATCTTGAGGATCATTCCAACCAGCAAAATCTTCCCCAGTTCTGGGTTCAATTGATCTTGCCCAGTTTTCTGCAGTATTCTTTGCTTGCCATACTGAAACACAATCAACAGGATTGCTCCAACACAATTCTTTTTCTTTATAATTGAGTTGATTATATACCTGTGGATCAACACCAGCAGGGGGATTTTCCAAATTTTCCTCACACCCTGCAGGTTGCAAAATAGCATTAGGGTCGCAATCCGAACTGCCACTTCCACCGCTTCCATCTCCGCCTGAACTTCCCCCGGTTCCGTCATCACATCCAAACGGATCGGTGCATCCGTCATCATACCCTCCCGAACCCCAATCGTCATCATCCTGCTCATCTGGCCAGTCGGAGCCGGGTGATCCTGAACAAATATCTATCTCACACAATCCCCAACTATCGTATTCCGGATAATATGCACTACATTGATCGTTTTCCTGAAACTGATGGCAGGTTCCGCTTGACATTACTAATGAAGATGTTTTTTGCTTTTGAGGTTTTTTTGATTGTAGCCAGCGTTTCATCATTTTTTTTGCCTGGGGTGCATCGGGTACAATCGCCTCGAACCGACGCAGCTCGCGTCCATCTTTATTAGAATAACTATACACATAAAAACGAGTGCTGCCATCAGCTTTTTTTACGATTCCCGGTGGAAAATGTAGTACAAATTCTGTGTATTCCAGATATTCATTCTCTGTTCCTGCATTAACAATCTGACTTGCTACACCAATATGTTGTATGTCAGAATTATTTTCGGTGATTTGCTTCAAATAGGCTAATAATGGAGTAGGAGCCCCGTCCTCTGAAAGTGTTCCTTTTTTCATAGTATTGAAAAAACTTAATTCAGGACTCATGGCGTTTCCTGTTCGCGGAATTTGTGTAACTGGGTTTACCCCCTTTTCAAAATGCGTCTCCTTCTCAGATGGTGAAACCGGGTCGTGCTGACAGCCGACCATTAAAATCAAAAGCAATGGCAAAACAATCCCAAACGTAATTTTTTTCATAATACAATTGTTGATGAATTAGAGTAATCAATAGCGTTATTTTTTTTATAAGAGTACTCTCGGATAAATTTGTTACACTTTTGTAATTTATTTTTCAAAAAAAATAATTCTTTCCTATATAAAACACTGGCAAAGAATGGTTTAAATGGAATTGCTTTTGGGAAGAAATTTTGCTTACAATTTCCATAGAGTGTTGATTTCAACTGTATGGAAATGAAAAAAAGATCAATAATAAAAAAGAAAAGGAGCTCCCGATCAAAGGAACTCCTTTTTGATTTAGCAATCTATAGCGTGGGCATAGCATACCCACCTATGTTTTATAAAGAGCAATCTTACAGCTAAGAACAGTGCATTAATCCATAATTTTTCTCAGGAATGCAGGCTGGTCTGTATCGCGTTTATCGATTCTCTCTTCGCGTTCGTTCAGCAGTGTATTTCCACTTGCTTCACGTTTTGCCTGATGTTCCGTTGGCAATTCATCATTAGCTTCTTTGTCGCTGTTGGATCGAATATATTTAAGATCTCTACGGTGAATTGCAGGAGAATCCAGATTCTTCAGGTTTCCTTCGCCTTTGTAAAATGGCCCGTCTATACTGTTATGTGACCGGCTAATATCACTGGCTTTTGGAAGACTGTTTGTTTTCGCTTTAGATACCGGCTCTTTTAAAGAGTTAGGTGCAATTTTAGCCTGACCACGATCGTCGCTAAGATCAAACCCTGTTGCGATAACAGTTACACAAATCTCTTCGTCGAAGGATTCGTCTAACACCGTACCCATTATTATTTCGGCATCTTCTCCGGCTTCCTGCTGAATAATACTTGTTGCTGTATTGGTTTCGCGCATACCAAGGTTTCCACCGGCTGAAATGTTAACAAGTACATTTCGTGCTCCGCGAATACTGACTCCATCAAGCAGGGGAGAGTTGATCGCTTCACGTGCGGCAATCTCAGCTCTGTCAGGGCCACTAGCGGTTGCAGAACCCATAATAGCGGCTCCACCCTCGATCATAGTTGTTCGAACGTCAGCAAAGTCAAGGTTAATCAAACCGGGCATTAAAATGAGATCTGATATTCCACGAGTTGCATTGTACAATACTTCGTTTGCCATCTCAAAAGCATCAATCAGGGATGTATTTTCATCCGAAATATCGAGCAGCCTTTCGTTTGGAATTACAATTACGGTATCACAGTTTTTCTTTAGTTCTGTGATTCCTTCAAGTGCATATTTCATGCGCACTTTCCCTTCGCAATGGAAGGGGGTTGTAACAACGCCAACGGTTAAAATTCCTTTCCGTTTTGCAATTCCGGCTACAACGGGAGCTCCTCCGGTTCCGGTTCCGCCACCCATTCCTGCTGTGATAAAAATCATATCAGCAGAATCAACGGCTTCATCAAGATCGTGCCTGTTTTCTTCTACGGCTTCACGGCCAATTTCGGGTCGTGCACCGGCACCCAATCCACTGGTAAGATTGGCTCCAACCTGAATTGCCAAATCTGCCTGATTGTTTTTCAGCGCCTGGGCATCTGTGTTGAGAGCGATATACTCAACACTGTCCAGACCTTTCCGAATCATATTGTTGATGGCATTACCGCCGCCACCGCCAACTCCTATTACTTTTATTTTTGCGTTATCCTGACCTTTTTCGTCAAAGCTAAAGCGTGATGTTATGTTTTTCATTTTGTTACCTTTTTTTAGATTGCTAACTGTAGATTGCTTGTTCTTGTTGAATACCCGAGCCTTTTTTGTCCGGGTTTTCGGTTCCTATGCTAAAGTTCTTTAAACCAGTTTTTCATCCGGTCTGTAAGTTTACTCATTACCTGATCTACGGTTTTATCCTTATAGGATCCTGTAATGGGTTCGTTTCTGTCGCCTGTCTTTAGTGCATGGAGAACCAGTCCCACACTTGTGGCGTAAATAGGGCTATCAACTTCTTCTGTTAAGCCACCTGCGAGTCCTAGTGGACGGCCAATTTTGGCATCCATTCCTAATACCTCGTTTGCAAGTGGACAAACATTTTTGATAAGTGCGCCACCACCGGTAATTACGATTCCCGCGCTAAGTGAGTCAGCATAACCACTCCGTTTAATTTCGATGGCAATGATTTCCATAATTTCTTCCATTCTGGCCTGTATAATCTTTGCCAGAATACTTTTGGTGATCTCTTTTGGCGGACGACCGGCAATTCCCGGAATGGTGATGGATTCATCATCCTCAATCATATCCACAAAACTTTCACCATATTGGTGCTTCAGTTTTTCGGCTTGATCGTCCAGTACACTCAATCCTACCCGTATATCATCGGTTACTTTTTTACCGGCAATAGCGATGACGGCTGTATGACGAATGGTGTTATCCTGAAAAACGGCCAAATCCGTTGTTCCACCGCCAATGTCTACAAGCACAACACCTGCTTCTTTCTCTTCATCATCAAGCACGGCGTACGAACTTGCCAGAGGTTCCAGAATAATATCTGCGACTTCATAACCGGCGCGTTCAACACATCGGTAAAGATTTTTTGCAGCAGAAACAAGCCCGGTAATAATGTGTACTTCAGCTTCCATTCTCATACCGCTCATACCAACGGGATCACTGATTCCATCCTGGCCATCCACCACAAACTCCTGCGGAATTACATGAATAATTTGCTGATCCGGGGGGAGCATAATGCGCTGACAATCTTCTAAAAGACGCTCCACATCTTTAATCGTAATTTCCTTGTCCTTGTTGTTGATCGTAATAACTCCTTTACTGCGGATGCTTCGGATATGATCTCCGGCAATCCCCACATTTACAGAGTTAACTTCAATCCCGGAAGCTAACTGAGCCTGTTCAACAGCTGTTTTGATGGCGTTAACCGTTTTGTCGATGTTCACAACTACACCCCTGTTAAGCCCGTCGCTTTTTGCTTTACCAACCCCGAGTATATGAATTCGATCCTGTTCGTTGATGGATGCCACAACTGCACATATTTTGGTTGTGCCAATATCAAGACCTACAACGATGCGTTCATTTTCATTTGTCATATCTAACCTGTTCTTATTGTTGATTGCTAAATCGTTATTCAAAATTAAACCTCCTCTGCAACTATTTGATCGCGGAATCGCAGATCTACTGTTCTAAATGAGTTGATGCCTTTTCTGGAAACGACCTCGGCATAGAATGCCTCCCAATGAGAAAATTTATTCCCAAAATTATCGTGTCCAAAAATGAGCTTCACTCCGTTTTCGTGACTGAGCGCTACTACTCCTTCACGTTCATTCCAGGCAACTTCGCTAATAGTCAGCCATCCGAATGAGTTCTGTTTTGCTGCTACAAGAAAATCACGTACTTGTAAAAAACTTTTGCTGCGTAATGTGTCTGCAATTGGCTCTACGGCAAAACCATAAACCAAAGGCACATCCACAGACTTTTGAAGACGATCTGGCAGCTTAATTCCGTCCCGATCGATATAGGAACTCGTTTCACCATCGATAATCAACCCAATAGGCTGGCGCTCGTTAATGTTCAGAGTCAGCTTTCCCCGGAATCCCATTTCCATGGATACATTCTGTACATAAGGCAACGACTTTAACGGTTCAGTAAGAGAGCGGAAATCCACACTGTCTGCATACATTCCAATAGGAGACTCAAAAGCTTCGATAAGTT
Source organism: Balneolaceae bacterium (assembly GCA_041747055.1). Lineage (GTDB taxonomy): Bacteria > Bacteroidota > Rhodothermia > Balneolales > Balneolaceae > SW132. The sequence continues at coordinate 3,048 of JBGTFX010000244.1, read as the reverse complement.
CATCCTCTGTTGAAAAATGATGCCCCTTAAATTCTATCTCATTTATGGTTGTATTTTGCTCCATATACAATCCACCCAACACGGCCAAACCAAGCAGGAAAATAGCGGCGGCAAACCAGCTCGCTGTTTTCATATTTTTCTTATCGGTATGTGATTGTTTTTTACTCAATGGGTTATTTCTTTTTTCTTTGTTCTACAAATTCTTCACCGTACTTATAAATATCACCGGCACCCATGGTTATGACGATATCTCCATCCTCAACAATTTCATCCAGTTTAGCGGGGAGATCTTTTTTGTCCTCCAGGTAATGCACATCTCTGTGACCAAACTTTTTTGCGGTGTCTGAAATTAATTTTCCCGTCACGCCCTCAATTGGCTTCTCACGAGATGGATATACATCTGTTACAATCAGAACCTCGGCATCAAAAAAGGAGAGGCCAAATTCCTTATACATATCCTGAGTTCGAGAATAGAGGTGAGGTTGAAAAACGGCCACAATCCGGCGATTCTCCCATCCTCGTTTTGCTCCTTTAATACTCGCCTGAACTTCTGTGGGGTGATGGGCGTAATCATCTATAACCAATAATTCTTTTGTATCTAATTTTGGCTGAAAGCGTCTGAAAACTCCTTTAAACCGATTCATACCGGATTGAATCTGTTCGAATCTCATTCCTAACTCCAATCCAACAGCAATGGAGGCCAGTGCATTTTTGATATTGTGTTCACCGGGTGCAGTCAGCGAAATTTCACCCAGTAATTCTTCGCCGTTCATCACGGTAAAAATGCTTGAAAAACCACTTTGTTTAATATTTACGGCTCTAATCTGAGCCTGCGGTGTAAATCCGTAGCTGATTGTACGGCGTTCGATTTGAGGCAGAATGCCTCGCACGTTTTCATCATCAAGACAAACAACTACCACTCCGTAAAACGGCACTTTGTTGGCAAACTCGATGAACGCTTCTTTTACATCATCAAGATCTTTGTAAATGTCCAGATGTTCGGCTTCAATATTCGTGATTACCGCCATGGAAGGAGAGAGGCGCAGGAATGTTCTGTCATACTCATCAGCTTCTACAATTATGATGTCACCTTTTCCCACAACGGCATTGGTTTTATCAAAACTGTGCACTCGTCCGCCTACAATGATGGTAGGGTCGAAATTTCCATCCTGAACTACATGACCTGTCATGGTGGTAGTAGTAGTTTTTCCGTGCGTACCGGCAATGCCAATGCCATATTTCATGCGCATGAGTTCGGCGAGCATTTCGGATCGCTTAATGGTAGGAATCATTCTATTAAGTGATTCTCTGGTTTCTACATTTTCTTCTGCTTTTACAGCACTTGTGTAAACCACCACGTCTGCATCTTCAATATTGGATGCGTCATGACCTTTATATATAATGGCACCAAGTTCTTCAAGTCGTTGAGTGGTTTCGCTGGTACTGTTATCCGATCCGGTAACTTTGTATCCGCGAAGCAGTAAAATTTCTGCGATTCCGCTCATACCAATTCCTCCAATACCCACCATGTGAATATGGTTGGTTTTGCCAAATACCGGTTGTGTTTGAATTCCTTTATTCATTTATCTTTTTTCGCGATTCTAAAAATTTCTTCTGCAATTGTTACTGCCGCATCAGGTTTTGCCAGCGCTTTTGTTAGCCTTCCCATGGCAAATAATTTCTCCTGATCAAACAGAAGGTCATTTAATACGGTGACCATACTTTTATCAAGCTCAGATTCAGGAAGCAGGAGTGAGGCATCGTTCCTGGCCATCGCCTTGGCATTTTTTGTTTGATGATCTCCTGCCACATTCGGCGAGGGTACAAGCACCGCAGGTTTTCCAATCATCATAAGTTCACTGCATGTACTGGCTCCCGCACGGGTTAAAACCAGATCTGCTGCACTATACGCTGTTGACATATCTTCGATAAATTCCATCAACCGAAGATTCTTATAGTTTTTTGGCTTGATGAAGTCAGATAAATCATCAAAATATCGTTGTCCGCACTGCCAGATAATTTGAATACCTAATTTGTTATGCAGTTCATCAATATGATTTTTGATTGCCCTGTTTATTGCCAGTGCGCCACCACTTCCCCCAAGAATCAATAAAACCGGCTTTCCGCTATCAAAATCAAATTTCTTTGCGGCGATTGTTTTATTTGTCAGCTCAAGCTCACTTCTGACCGGATTACCTGTAAGCGTAATTTTATCTGCGGGGAGAAACTCTTCAGCGGCTTCAAATGCTGTGAAAATTTTGTCTGCTTTTTTAGCCAGTAATCGGTTGGTCACTCCTGGATAACTGTTCTGTTCCTGAAGAACTACCGGAATTCCCAGTTTCTGAGCTACCCAGCCAATGGGTCCGGCCGCAAACCCGCCACAAGCCACAATAATGTCAGGCTTAAATCGGCGTAAAATGCCGTAGCTTTGAAAAACGCTGGTCATCAGCTTAACCGGGAACAGTAAATTTTGTGGAGTTAGTCGTCTGTGAAAACCACTAATCCACACGCTTTTAATATCATAACCGGCCTTTGGAACGGTTTTCCACTCCATTCTATCGCGGGTTCCCACAAAAAGAATTTCTGCATCGGGTTCCGTTTTTATGATAGCATCCGCAATAGATATCGCAGGGTAGACATGTCCACCCGTACCGCCGGCAGCAAGCAGAACCCGTATTGGGGCAGCTTTAGAACTACTTTGGGTTGATATTTTTTTTGCGGTACTCATTACCCGATATAAAATTGTTTAGAATTTCTGTTGTTCTTCGAAATGTTCATCAACAGGCCGATCATCACGCCGGCAAAAAGCATACTCGTTCCACCATAGCTGATAAAAGGCATGGGAAGTCCGGTAACCGGGAATAATCCAACGGCTACAGCGGCATTCACAAATCCGTAGAGGGTAATCATCAGTGTGGCACCAACTGCTAAAAGTGTTCCCAGCAGATCGCGTGCGTTTCGGGCGATAAAGGCAAATCCTCGAAACAGGATCAATACGTACACCAAAATGATGGCAAATGAGCCCATCATGCCGTACTCCTCCGCGAT
>JBGTFX010000243.1:0-4438 GCA_041747055.1 Balneolaceae bacterium | reverse complement strand
GCTTATAAGTTTGGGATTTATAAACGGAAAAATACAGAGAGTGATGATTCTAGATCAGGATATTCCACAGACGGTGAGTACGCATGGGTTTCCAAATATGGTGATGAAGCAAATCAAGTTTATAAGAATGTAAGAAACTTGATTGTGTCTGTAATTGAGTCGGTACAGGTAGGTAAACAGAGTGAGATTGATGCTGTAGATTTAGGAGATGCACTAAAATGGAAAATTGCTTTTCAATATTCTGACTTTCAAGTAATTAATATTTTTAAAACAGAAGCCATTAGAAAAGTTGGTAAGAATATAGGACTGGCTAAAGCCGATTCTTGTCCAATTTCTAAGATTCATGAATTTTTGATCGATAAAAAGCCTGAGGATATAGATTATTTTGACTATACAAGAGAGCTGTGGGAAAAATATAACGGTCTTATAGAGAGTAATAACCCAAAAAATGAAAAGAAAATAGTTATGAATTCATTGAATCAAATTCTCTTTGGTCCTCCTGGAACCGGGAAAACCTTCTATACAGTCAATAAAGCATTACAGATTGTAGATCCTGAGTTTTATGAGGACAATAAGGATGATCGAAAAGCTCTGACAAAAAGGTATCGTGAACTGTTGATTACAGACTGGGCTGAATCAAAAAAAAGAAGAATTGCATTTACCACGTTCCATCAGAGTTTTACGTATGAGGATTTTGTAGAAGGAATTAAACCAGACGTTAATACAGATGGAGATCTTTCTTATATAATTGAAGATGGTATTTTTAAAAGAATTTGCCGAAAAGCTAAATACTATTCAGAAGGAGAGGCTGAAGAAGCCAGAGAGCGAGTACGATTAAATGATGAAGATTTTAAGAAAGCGCAATTCTTTAAAGTCTCTTTGGGAAATACAAACAAAGAGGAAGACGATGAGATCTATCAGTATTGTATTGACCATGGGAAGATTTCAATTGGTTATTTAGATCATCTTGATCTTAAGGGGAAATCGGAGACTGAAATCAAAGGAATTGTTCAGGAAAGTTCAGAATTAAGTGAGTTTTCATCAAGAGCGATGAATTATTTTACCCATTATCTGAAGAAAGGACACTATGTTTTGGTATCTAAAGGTAACTCTATTGTTAGAGCTATTGGGCAGGTAACAGGAGATTACGAGTACAAACCTGATGCCCCTATTTCATACCCCCATTTTCGAGATGTGAACTGGCTGGTAAAGGATGTTGAGATTCCGATTGAAGAAATTTATGAGAAAAATCTCCAGCAGCAACCCATTTATATGCTAAAGAAAGACTGGGTAAGCAGAGAGTTTTTTGAAAAACAGCCTGTAGCTAAGGTTGTTGAGTCTAGAAATGAAAACTTTGTCCTAATTATCGATGAAATTAATCGTGGAAATATCGCTCAGATATTCGGTGAATTAATTACACTTATTGAGTCCGATAAGAGGGAAGGTGGCAAAGAAGAACAAAAAGCTATTTTACCCTATTCCAAGAAGCCTTTCAGTGTGCCATCAAACCTGTACATTATTGGAACTATGAATACTGCTGACCGTAGCATCGAAGCACTGGATACCGCTCTGCGACGCCGCTTTACGTTTGATGAAATGCCTCCAAAACCAAAGGTTATTGAAGATGAAGGTGCTCTGAAAGAAGAAAAAGGTGAAATCAATATTGGTGAAAGCTACTTTCAACTTTCAACGATATTGAAAACTATAAATAAACGAATTGAGAAATTGCTCGATAAGGATCACTTGATCGGGCATTCCTATTTTATGAATGTAGATTCTGTTGGAGATCTGCAGCGGATATTTTACCGAAATATCATTCCCTTGCTTGAAGAATATTTCTATGGTGATAAAGGAAAAATCCAATTGGTTCTCGGTAAAGGATTTATACAACAATCTGAGAACTCTGGAGATGTCGATTTATTTGCTGTGTCTGATTACGATGATGCCATTTTTGATGATCGTGAGATATGGGAATTGACAGATGTTTGGAGAAACAATGAACAAATGTTTGAGGATGCGTTGCTCAAGCTCTCGAATAGTGAGAGCTAACCCTATGCATCAAAATAAATCCATAACGGTTTTTGAGCATGATAAATTAATACTGAAATCAAATCTGAGGCTTCTTGAACAGCTTGAAAGATACCATGGGACAAGGGGAACGCCCTACTTCTCGTTAATACATAGGGGAGTGAAATTCAATCAGTATGTAGGTGTATTACAAGTTGGAGATACGTCTATCGAAGTTTTACCCAAAACAGATAGATCAAGTACGGATAAAAGCACTTGGAGAAAGGTATTAATTCAAATGCTTCGTATAACCTCCGGAATTGATGCAACGTCCACTTCAAGTTCAGATTTAAAACTCCACTCCAATTCAATTTTTGATTTATACATTGAGCTCTTTATCAAGGAATGTGAGAAGCTTACACATCAGGGACTAGCAAAAAAATATAGAAAAGTAAAAGAGAATCAAACGGCCTTAAAAGGTCGCTTGCATATACCCGGCCAGATTCGAGATAACTTAATACACAAAGAACGCTTTCACGTAGAATACAGTAAGTACGATCAAAACCATTTAATTAATCAGGTTCTGAAAAAAACACTTACTGTTTTAACACAAATTCCCATTCGCTATGATCTTCGAAGTCGTGTAAAAAGACAGCTCCTTTTTTTCGAGGATATAAATGATTGTATGGTGAATGAACAACTATTTCAACAATTTCATCTGAATCGAAAAACAGAGCGGTATTCAGAAGCAATAGATATTGCCCGATTGATCCTGTTGAATTATCATCCAGATATATCAAGAGGCAGGAATCACGTGTTGGCGTTGATGTTTGATATGAATCAGCTCTGGGAGCGATTCATCACAAAGATGATGCAACGTCACTTATCTGATAGATATCTGGTGAAAGCGCAAGGCAATAAAGTGTTCTGGAGATCACATCGAAGCCGGAAAAGGCTTAAACCTGATATTTTACTTATGCCTCGAAAAGAGGGGGACTCGAAAATTGTCGTTGATACAAAATGGAAAACACCATCTAAGTTTCATCCTTCAGATAATGACCTTAGACAAATATTTGCCTATAATCGGCTATTTAAAAGTCAAACTGGGATTCTGCTATATCCGGGTCTTGAAAAACAAACTACAGGAAGCTTTGATTCTGAATTTGGCGGCACATGTACTATGCAAAGCATTAATGTGCTGGATGAATCAGGTAAATTATTGATTAATGAAAGGCTTTTAAATGCATTTATAGAGCCATGAAAACATGAAATTTTACATTGGCGTCCCCGTGACAAATTGAAATTTAAAGTGATTGATGAGGGAGCTTCTTTTCTTTTTAAGCTACACTGCCCGAACAACTTCATTGTTTGTTCGCCACTTATCCCTTTCAAGTACCGATGATCAAATTCAGGGGTTGTACAAACCGGTATGGGAGCAGACTCATATTTGGTGGTTAAGAGCAGCAGGGAAATTACTTGTAATATGTACAAATAATGTGTAAATAGATAGAAACTTAAATTTAACAGAATAATATGAGTAACTCTAATAATCCAAACAAACCCGAAAAGCCAGATACTCCTGGAAAACCACCATCTACCCCAGAAAAACCGGATAATCCCGGCAAGCCTGATAAAAGACCAGTTACTCCCCCTAAACCACCGGGTCAGCGCGAAGTAGGGTAGAATGATAAAACCATGGTTTGAGGATAATCCGGAACTATTGGAAGAGGAACTAAAAGAACTTCAGAAAGCTGGAATATCTTATACTGTAATTGAAGAAGAAAAGGAAAAGGGATATTTAAAACTTCACTTGGAGGTGCCAGTTGATGAAGATGTAATAAATTTAATAGCTACGTTCCCCTTAAACTATCCATATTTCAGGCCACAGGTACAAGCCCCAGAAATTGCCCTTCCAAGACATCAGCACCCATTCGGGAAAAATTTATGTCTGATCCCAAGACCAACAACTCACTGGGAGCCTGATTGGACTCTTGCCTCTTATTTATATAGCCAACTTCCCAAAGTATTGGAAACGGGCGCTATTACTGATTTAAAGAAGATTTCAAAAAATGAATATGAGCAGGCAGAGCCCTATAGTGACTACTACAGGTACCAATTAGGCACTGTAGTTTTTATAGACTCAAAATTTCAAATTGAAGAATCTATAAAAGAGGGAAAAATGGTTATAGGGTTCACTAAAAATTCTGGATTGACCCCTAAAGTTGCCCTATTAAAAATTGAAGACGAAAAGGGGAATATTTTGCATGAAGCTGAAAAAGATATTTCAAAACATTGGTGTCCGGTTAAAAATGAACACAATCAAATTAAGAATCTTCTTGTATAATTAAAGCCAGTTTTATCGAGGTTGGGATTTTAGAACCCCTTCTACTGGAAAAGCATGAGTTGATCTGGCGGTTTCGTGGTTAAATCA
>JBGTFX010000242.1:0-8474 GCA_041747055.1 Balneolaceae bacterium | reverse complement strand
GAAACAACGGCAAAGGCCGTCTATTCATTTTTCATGATTGGTGATACCGGTGATCCGGCACTCGATCGCCCGGACCCCGTTTTTAAGCTTCTGAAAGATGCTATCGCATTGGAATCGTCCGATCGCTCAGTGGTATTTCTGGGTGACAACATCTACGATGACGGTTTTGTATCGGAGCCTTCTGATGAACGAATACGATCAGAGAAAATCCTCGAGGCTAATCTCAATATTTTAAGCGATCCCGGAGTACAGGGATATTTTATACCGGGTAATCACGACTGGTGGTCGAGTTTTAACGGTATGCTTGCTCAGGAATCATTTATAAATGAGTTTCCGCAAAACAAGGGGCACATTCACTTTACACCTAAAGTAGGGTGTCCCGGACCCGGAGTATGGGAGCTTCACGATTCGGTTGTTCTGCTTACCCTCGATTCCGAATGGTTTATTATGGCTGAGGGCGAAAAGTATTCCGAAAAAGCCGGATGTTCCTATCCAACCAGGGAAAAAGCTCTTCAGGCACTGCGCGATGCAAGTGAGCTGTACCGGGATAAAATTTTAATTCTTGCAACCCACCATCCATTCTATTCCCGGGGTGAACACGGAGGAAAATACACCTGGAAGCAGCATATTTTTCCAGGTACTGATCTTCACCCGGCACTCTGGGTTCCGTTGCCAGTTATAGGTTCACTCTATCCGTTTTTTCGAAACAGGGGCCTGGGTCCCCAAGATTTTTCTGCCCGGCAAAATAAGAATTACCGCTTTGATGTGATTGAACAATTCAGCGATCACCCGCTATTCATAAGCGCGGCAGGGCACGATCATAACCTACAGTATTTTAAAGTAAACGGTATGCATCAGATAGTCAGCGGATCAGGCTCAAAACTTGGATATGCCGTTAAAGGTGGAGATGCTGGATTTCTCCTGGAGGATTACGGTTTTGCAAAACTACAGATTTTCGATAATGGGGAAGTGTGGATAGAATTCTGGACCACACAGGTATCCCTTAATGAAAATCCGGTGTTCAGATATCCTATAGATAAATTGCAGTTTAATGACACAGATTTTGAAAATCTAATCGGAGAATAAAATTAACATCACTGCTAAATTAATCCTACAGGAGTCCCATTGATGAAACTAACCGGGCGTATAGCAACCTTAATTTTCACTCTGGCAACCATCACAATGGTTTGGCCTCAGGGAGTATCTGCACAAGCCACGGCTGATCAACCGGCGCCTCCCGATTCTATGGTGATAGTTACCGATGACCGGTATAATGCCGGCTCCTTTTGGCAATTTTTGATGGGCAGTCATTATCGAGATATCTGGACTCAGCCCATTCAGTTGAAAGTACTCAATCTGCAGGATTTCGAAAACGGGCTTGATCCCTACAGGTTTACCGGCGGGCAGCAATCAACAACTTTTTTTGGCAGAACTGATCAGGGCGGACACTATGTGTTTCGTTCTGTGAAGAAGAACCCCGTCGTGTTTGCAGAGGATCAGGACTCCCGGGAACAGATCATGTTTAATAATTCTTTCATTCGCGACATTTTACAAGATCAGATTTCCTCTTCGCATCCCTATGGACCGCTTACTCTTATGCCAATCTTAAAAGCCGCCGGTCTCTATCACAGCGATATAAACCTCTATTATATTCCTGAACAAGCGGGAACTGAAGAATTTCCTGAAACGGGTGTAAACACACCGGTAATGAAAGAAGATTTTGCGGACCTATCTTTCTTCAGGCAGTTTGATCCGTCGGCTGAAGAGGTTTTATCCACCACCGGACTAATTCGTGAAATGCTGAATGGCCGGGAGATTAGCATTGATCGGGAATGGTATCTGCGAGCACGGCTGATCGATATTCTGGTTGGAGACTGGGATCGCCATGAAGGACAGTTTTTTTGGGTAATTACAACGGTAAATGGCGAAAAAGTTGCGAGAGTTTACCAGCTTGATCATGATGGTGCATATTTTGTGATGACCGGGCTGTTACCCTCCATGGCAACACGAATGAGGCCGCTTCGTAAGTTTCAGCATTTCGGGGAAAAGGTGCGCGAGCTTGACGGATTAAATGAGCAGGCCCGCTACATGGATGAGATGTTCCTGAATGAACTGGCCCGTGAAAGCTGGATTACCACAGCGGAAGACTTGAAAGAACAGCTCAATGATGAAGTACTGTTGGAGGCTTTAAAACGTATGCCGGATGAAATTTATCAATCCGCCGGAAGTGACTTGTTTAACAAATTAAAAAGCCGAAGAGACAACCTTCAGGAATATGCCCGGCAATTTTATGCGACCATCGCTGAGGATCTTGATATCACAGGCACGGTGAAGGACAACCGCTTTGTAATTTCAGAAACAACAGATGGCCGTATTGAAATTGCACTTTATCAGCCTGCAGATGATGAACGTGAATACATCAGGTTCCGCCGGGAAATCGACACTGAAAACGTGCGGTCGGTAAGGCTTTTTGGGATCGGCGGACAAAACCGCTACGAGTTTGACCTTACTAAAAATCTACCCATTCTTATTCAGATTGTAGATCTGAATAAGGAAAGTAGTGTGGAGTTGAAGAATTTTAATGCCACAAAGAATATAAAGTACTACACCTCAGTTCCGGAATTTCCTGAAGATATTTTGTTCAAGTTCAATACCAGGGAGTTTACGGAGGAACTTGTGGAATCATACGGCTTCAATTACCAGGAGGCTAATGACGACCTGTTCGAGGTGATTCCCTCATTTCGGTATAACTCCGATGACGGGCTTATTTTTGGTGGTGGTGTGGCATTCACAACTCAACGTTTTCGGCGCTATCCATATTCAACCCGCCAGCAGCTGGTTGCCCGGATTAGTGCACTCACCACCGGCTATACGATCGATTACAAAGGGAAGTTCATCAATATTATGGAAGGCGTTAACCTCGATCTGAATATTTTTGTGCAAGCTCCAAATTTTTCAAACAACTTCTTTGGCCTTGGGAATGAAACGGAATCCGGTGAAAGCACGAGCTTTTTCGATATCAGAAGAGATATTTATGGTTTAGAGGCTGATTTTTTCTACAATCTGTCCCGGAATTTACGAATAGGCAATTCACTTACTTATGAAGCAACTAAGCTCGATGACGGGCGGCAAAAATTCTTTCTGACTCCTGAAGCCGGCCTCATGGATGAAGACTTTGACACCCACCACATACTTGGAATTCGCACTTCATTCAATTATAAAACCGGTGATTCCGGTTTCTTTCCACGCAACCGATTTGAGATTAACAATGCGTTACACCTGACCCACAACTTTTTAAGTGGGGAACCCCTTCTTTCTATATCCGGAAGCATGGTGGGTTTGCATTCTATATTTCACAGAAATCTGGTACTCGCCAGCCGGGTGGGTGCAGCTACCAATGTGGGTGAGTTCAGGTTTTTCCAAGCCCAAACATTGGGCGATATAGGGTCTTTACTGCGTTCGAACAGAGGATTTTTCGAAGCGGCAAATTTCCGAGGGGTGCCGCGTGACCGCTTTTCCGGGCGTACTATATTTTATCATAATACGGAGCTTCGCACCAAGCTCTTTGAGTTTAATAATTACGTGCTGCCCGGTGATTTTGGAATACTTGGTCTGTTCGATCACGGCAGAGTTTGGGCTCCCGGCGAAAGTTCAAATGTGTGGCATTACTCGTATGGAGGCGGAATCTGGTACAATTTCTACAAAAATTTCCTTATTAGCAGTACGTACGCCGTATCTGATGTTGATACAAATGTCTCCATTCTCTTCGGCTTCATGTTTTGAAAAAGAAAAACGTATGTGACCGAGAGCAAGAAAGGTATTTCATAGTACCATGTGAGACTTCATAGTAAAAAAGTGGTGTAAAGCTTTTGATCTAAAATAAGACTGTAGGAATTCTCGGTTTTCTTGATCAAAAACCGAGAATTAATTCAGTAGCTTGTAAAGAATATCGCATTGTTTTAAAACGATAAACTTGTAAAGCTTTTCGCTGTTAATCGCCGCATATTTCTCTTTATGAATCAGCAACGATTGAAGTTTGTTAACCCGTTTTACCAGGTTAGTTTTTTAGGTGATAAATGAATGTCATTCAAACGTGGTATCACCTTTAAAATACTTCCAAACGTCTAAACTATCTATTACAAGCGAGATGGAAATTGTTATCAGCAAAACAATCAGGTAGATCAGATAAAGATCATTAGCGGCTTGCAATTCAAACCCGATATAAAAAACAAGCGGCAACCAAAGAATGTGACCCAGTCCCAATATTCTTGTAAATCCGAATTTTGAGTAGAAGCCCATCATCAACATGGATGAGATCATAAAAATAACAATTATAATCTTGGCAAGCTGTTCTTCCCAGAAGAATACAGCACCTAAGTTAATAAACATCATATAAAACACCCATATTACTTCATAGATTGGACGTTTTAGAAGTTCAGTGAAAAAGTGAAGTGGATTGTTCATAATTATTATTATTTATTTGAATTTGCCCAATAATAGACAAATAATAGAACTTGATCTATAACAAAACTTTCATATAAGTAAATTTATAATAATAAATAGCTTACCCTGCTATGAATGAAGTTATGATTCGCCCCCAATTCCAAGTGCGGCGGCAGAACAGGCGATATGATGCAGTGTTTGGCATGATTTCTTTCTCTTTCGTTTGCTGATAAAGGTATTCAATTTTATTGGTGATAAGGCAGTGATAATTACCCGGCAAATTTGAAACGTTTTTCACAACTCAACTGTTTATTACTCGTTACCATTTAAATTGAATGTGCATGAAATATATATCCTTCCTCATATTATTTTGTTTACTTGCCCTGCCCGTACTTTCTCAAGAGAGAATTACCACTGAGGAAGAAGCTCGTTCCATTTTTGAGCAGGTTGAAGAACGCAGAAACTCGGTGGAATCGGAGAAAGCAACGATGGAAATGACTATCGCTGATTCCAGGGGAAGAACACGAAACCGTACCATGCAAATGTGGAGTAAAACAGAGGGAGACGATACTAAAAGTCTGATCGTTTTCTCGAGCCCCGGTAATGTGAGTGGCACAGCTTTTTTAACCGTAAATGAAGATGGAAGCAGAACCCAACGGCTCTATCTTCCATCTGTAGGGAGAGTTCAGATCATCACTTCATCGGAGCGGGGTGATCGATTTATGGGCAGTGATTTTACCTATGAGGATTTAGGAGATCAAAATTCAGAGGATTACAATTTCGAATGGCTCGAGGAGGGTAGTACCGAATACACAGTTCGTGCAGCCAAACCTGATTCGGATCAGTATACACACGTGGAATTCATCATCGACAAAGAGAAATTCACAATTAATAAAATTCATTATTACAACTCTTCAAACGAAGAAATAAAGCGTCTGGAAGCGGAAGATTTTGAACAGCTTTCTGATGAACTATGGTCACCGTCAATAATGACCATGTTTGATCTTCGGGAAAACCGCAAAACAGAACTCCGATGGAGCAATCGGGAAGTTAACGTACAGGTTGAAGATTGGAGATTTACCGAGCGTGGATTGAGGAGAGGGGTATAAAAAAGAATTTTGAACAGCAGAATGTCGAATTTCGAATATTGAAGTGTTGTCACTTCGCCATTCTTAATTCATTATTCGATATTCTGCGGTTCGGTTGTAAAACCAATCTAAATCCCTCGATCTGTAACCGCCACCTGCCAACCCTCCAGCGGATTTCTTGGATTTGCACTGCTATGTAAATAATGAATTGGCTTTTCTACAAGTCCTGATTTTACCGGCGCATGATGAATAAATAGGGCGTGTTCATCCACCTGTTTCTGTTCGTAAAGTGAGCGGCTGCGATCGTCTTGCTCCCAAATCAATAATCCGGCCGGATCATTATTTCCCGAGCATTCTTGCAAGACGGGAATCACCCAGGATTGATCCAAATTCTTACGGCCGCGGCGTAACATAAGTACAACGGCTTTCGATGTAAAGGTTTTGAATCCGGTTATTGTTTCGGGAAGGGTTCCCCAAGCCACATTTGCCATCAGCAGAATTCGATCAGGCAAAATCACATATTCATAAATTCGCAGGCCGCGTTTTTCTGAGCACCATTTTAAGGCATCGCTCATCTTATTCAGCATTTTTCTGTTTATAAATAAGGGGACTCCTCCACCAACTCTAAGGTCTAAAAAAGTTATTTCTTTCTGTTTTCTATATCGTGTTCTCATAGTGCTTTTTCTATTATGAACCTGACTTTTGAAATTCCTTACAGTAAAATTTTAAAAATCAGTGATTAAACTGAGTGCAAAACGAGATCACTTACTTTTATTTAGTACCCAGTTTGGGTATTATTGAGCCGAAAGAACCAAACCGTAATTATTGATTTAAATCTTGAAGAATTATGAAAATTCATGAGTATCAGGCCAAAGAAATTCTAAGTGATTATGGCGTTGCCGTACCCGCCGGAGTTGCTGCAAATAGTGTTGATGAGGCTGTGAAAGCTGCAAAAGAGATGAAAGAGAATGGATCGTCACTGTTTGTTGTAAAGGCAATGATTCATGCCGGCGGACGTGGAAAAGGACGCACAAAAAAGAATAATGCAAAAGGTGTGATTCTCTGCCGGTCTATTGAAGAAGTGAAAGAAGCAGCTGAGTCACTCATTGGTGATACCCTGGTTACCATTCAAACCGGTGATGAAGGACAAAAAGTAAAAACAATTTATGTAACTGACGGGGTGGACATCGCTCAGGAATATTATCTGGGAATTCTTCTCGATCGTGGAAAGAGCAAAAATGTAATCATGGTTTCGACAGAGGGTGGTGTTGAAATTGAAGAAGTTGCCGCTGAAACTCCGGATAAAATTATTAAGGAGTGGGTTGAGCCGGGAATGGATCTTCAACCAAATCAAGCCAGGCGACTTGCTTTTGCACTTGGCCTTGAAGGCGATGCTTTTAAAAAGGCAGTGAAATTCATCATGGCGCTTTACAAATGCTACGAAGAAACTGACGCCAGCCTTGTGGAGATTAACCCATTGGTTCGCACTCCCGAAGGAGACATAATGGCACTGGATGCAAAGTTTACGTTCGATGAAAACGCCATGTATCGCCACAAAGATTATGCGAAGCTACGGGACGAGTCGGAAGAGAACCCTATTGAATTGGAAGCCTCTAAGTACGGACTTAACTATATCAAGCTCGATGGTAATGTGGGCTGTATGGTAAATGGAGCCGGACTAGCCATGGCAACGATGGACATCATTAAGCTGTCAGGTGGTGAGCCTGCAAACTTTTTGGATGTAGGTGGCGGCGCAAACGTGGATACGGTAAAAAACGGATTCAGAATCATTCTTGATGATCCAAATGTGAAGGCGATTCTGATCAATATATTTGGTGGAATTGTTCGCTGCGATCGTGTGGCAAACGGGGTAATTGAAGCGATAAAAGATCCCGAAATTGCCAAAAAAGTTGAAAACGTGCCGATTATTGTTCGCCTTCAGGGAACCAATGCAGTAGAAGCTAAAGAGATTATTGATAATAGTGATCTCAACGTAATTTCAGCAGTATTGCTGAAAGAAGCGGCTCAGGCAGTTTCTGATGTAATGGCTGCTTAAATTAACCATCATCTTATTAAGAACTTAAATTTGATCTTAAATCGCTGAATAGTTCCCCTCCTGTGCAAGGAGGGGCTAGGGGTGGTAGCCTTAGGGGCAAAATTTATTTAAAACGAGCAATATTTTGCATTAACCACCACAGCTTCTTGAGAAATTATTTATCGATTCGAATTTGAGTTAGATTATTACAGGGGCTTAATTGTCCCTGTTTTTGTTTTCAGGAAAGGTGATTCTGAATATCGTTTTATATCCTCCTATAATTTCAAACTTTCCTTTTAACTGCTTTGTAAGTTGCTTAATTAGCGTCATCCCAAGAGAAGCTTTTGAATCAACAGAAAAATCTTTTGGCAGAGCGCCAACAGAATCAATAACAGAAAGCACCACATTTTCCGCCTGCTTTTTTAACTCTATTTTTAAATACTCCTCCGATTTTCCTTTAAAGGCGTGTTTAAATGCATTGTTAATCATTTCATTGCACACTAACCCAAGGGGTACGGCATCATTAATATCTACCTGTACCGGTTCTAAATCATAAATAATTTTTACATTCCTTTCTTTCTGATTGTAGCTCCTCCCAATCATATCTCCTAATTCTTTGAGGTACTGAGATAGTTCAATTTCAGAAAAAGCTTCTCCGCTATAGAGCTTTTCATGAACCAACGCAATGGATTTAATGCGAGACTGTAAATCACTAAAGTGTTCTCTGTTATCTTCATCCATCTCCCATTTTTTCAATTCAATCAAGCTTGAAACAATGGCCAAATTGTTTTTTACTCTGTGATGAACCTCTGATAAAAGCATCTGATTTTGCTTTAAAGAGTCATCAATTTTATTCATCCGTTCTATTCGCTCTGATACATCACGCACATTACCTACGATGGTTGTTG